>CBDVBU010000372.1:0-3986 GCA_965372295.1 uncultured Phycisphaerae bacterium | reverse complement strand
ACACGCGGCGGCTGGCGAGGCTTCTACGATTTCCACACCAGTTGTATCGGCGAATGGGGCGCCCACACGTTCGCACAGTGCCAGGTGGGAATGGGCGCGGCAGACACTTCGGCCATCGAGTACGGCTACGTTAAAAACGAATCCGGGGACAAGATGGTCACGAAGTTCGCCAACGGTATAAAGATGGTTCTGGAACGCGATCTAAACAACAAATACTTCCACGGATCCTGTGGAGTTCGCTATGAAGGAACCGAGGGCTGGGTCGCAGCGGGCGATGGCTACTCGAAACCCGACGTTTCCAATCCTGCTATGCTGGATGACTTCAGGAAGCTCGTCTATGACTACCAGGCACGCACGGGACGACCGATGAGCCACGTGCGTGATTTTCTCGATTGCGTAAAATCTCGCCGGCAGACGGTGGCCAATCCGGTAATGATGCACCGCACGATGACCACCGTGCATGCGGCCAATATCTGTATGTGGCTAAAGCGCGACCTGCGCTTCGACCCGGTGAAAGAGGAATTCATTAACGACCCACAAGCCAACCGGTTCCGTTCGCGTGCGATGCGTGAACCGTGGATTATCTGAGGAAAGCCTATACCGTAGGGTGTGCACCGCACACCGCAACGTGATTGGTGGGCAGTGCCCACCCTACAAAGAAAGGAAACCGAGCAATGTTAAAGTCAAGAATACACATTATCCTGATTATTGCATTACTGCTTGCCGGCGCGGTCCGGCTATCTGCACAGACTGTCCCGCCAAAGGCCGACGAGGGCAAACTGATTGCCGTACTCAAATCGAGCGATGCAACTCATAAGGAAAAAGTAGATGCTTTTCGTGGATTGGCACTGATAGCCACCGAGAAATCCATAGCGCCGTTGGCGTCATTTCTCGGCGACGAGAAACTCTCGCACATGGCCCGCTACGCGCTGGAGCCGATCAAGAATCCGGCTGTGGATGAAGTTTTCCGGGATGCGCTCGGCAAGCTAAAAGGAATGCCGCTTGTTGGTGTCATCGGTAGCATAGGCGTCCGACGGGATGCCGAGGCTGTCCAGCCTTTGCTGGGAATACTCATGCAAAGCGAGGCTGGTCCGGAGGCGATGGGCGCGGCCGTGCGGGCGCTGGGCCAAATCGGAACCGTAGCCGCCGCCGAGGTCCTAAAGACAAGCCTGGATCATGCACCGGCGGAGGGCCTACCCGACGTGTACGAGGGCCTGTTCCGTTGCGCCGAGACGCTTGTGGGTGAAGGTAACCGCAGCACGGCCATCGACATCTATGACACGCTGCTCGCGCAAAATGCGGCGCATCAAGTTCGTGCCGGGGCGCTGCGCGGAGCGATTCTGGCCCGAGGCAATGAGGGCACAGCACTAATTCGTGAGTATTTACGCAGCGATAGCTATATTATGTTCTCAGCCGCTTGCCAGACCGCTCTGGAATTGCCGAGTGCCGACGTGACGCTGGCGCTGACTGCGGGGCTGAATGGATTGCCCGCCGACAATAAAATCCTGGTTATCTGGACGCTCGGCAAGCGCGGCGATGCGGCGGCGATTCCGACTCTTTCGGCCGCGGCTAAGAGCGGCGAAAAATCCGTTCGCATCGCAGCCATCGAGGCCATGCCGCAGATAGGCCATGCGTCTGCCGTGCCCGTACTGGCTGACTTACTGGGCACTACCGACGGGGAGATTTCAAAAGCCGCCCGGGAGGCCTTAGCTGCCATACCGGGCAAAGAGGCAGATGCCGCCGTGATGGCGATGCTCAATAGCGCTGAGACCGCCCCGAGGCTGATGGCACTCGATTTAATCGGTCGTCGGCGTATGACCAAGAGCGTACCTGCGCTGCTGAAAGCCGCCGCCGGACCCGACGCGAAAGTCCGTCCGGCCGCACTGAAAAAAGTGGGCGAGTTGGGCAGGCCCACCGAATTTTCGGCGCTGCTCGATCTGCTCATGCAATTCGAAGCCCGGCAAGACCTCGATGCCGCTGAACAGGCCCTAAACGCGGTTTGTGCCAAAGCCGGCAATCCAAGGTCATATACCCTGAAACTCACAAGCCGGTTAGCAAAGGCTTCGCCGGCTCAAAAGGGCGCCCTGCTGCGAGTGCTAAGTGTCATTGGAGGAACAAACGCCTTAAACGCCGTGCGCGAGGCGGCTAAGGATTCCAATGCTCAAGTTAGTGACGCCGCCATCCGCGTGCTTTGTTCATGGAAGACCGCAGATGCCGCTCCCGACTTGCTCTCGCTGGCGAAGAACTCGTCGAATCGCTCTCGCAAAACCGCGGCTTTACGCGGCTATATTAACCTGGTCCGGGATGACAAGCTCCCGACAGAGATGAAACTTAAGATTTGCAAGCAGGCGGCTGCTCTAATCCAACGCAATGAAGAAAAGAAGCTTCTGCTCGGCGCGTTGTCCACGGTGCCGGCGGTCGAGGCTCTGTCGATGGCCATGACGCACCTGGATAATCCGGCCACTAAGGATGAAGCGGCTTTCGCGGCCGTGGCGATCAGCGAGAAAATCGTCGAGCAAAAGCCGCGTGAAGTTGCCGAAGCCCTGCAGAAAGTCCTCAAAGCCACGGAGAACAGAAACGTCAGACGCCGTGCAAGGCAGACATTAGACAAGGCAAGGCAATAAGCATCAGGTTATCAGAGTATCAGGTTATCAGGTAGTGGGTATCAGATTATCAGGTTATCAGAGGCACGCGACGATCTTGCTATTACCTGATCTCCTGCTATCTTGACATCCTTCATCCTGATTCCCGAGTATCCTGATATCCTTATTTGTCGCTCTCCCAGGCTTCGTTAGCTGCGTGGATAACGACGTTTATAAACAGTGTTTTGCCGATCTCGGTCATCTTCTGCGGCGATTCGGTAAATCCCAATGGGTGAAAGCAAAAAGGATGCTCTGAGAGTCAATTTCGACAAAAAATTGAAGATCGAATTTCATGCCAGTGTTAGTCACCAGTGACGCAGGTTTATTAGCGTATCGAGAGATTGACGATATGTTTGGATTGACGGATATGGTTGCTTGTGAACTGAGAGATAGCTTCTGTCAGCCAGATGGGAAGATTTGAAACGGAAATTCTCACACAACCACAAAACCCCAAAGCCCTAATGAACCAGGCGGGTCGATGAATGGATACAGGTTACCGTCGCAAAACGTCTTAAAAAATTAAATTCTTTTTTCCCCGCACATGCGGTTTATTCTTATGATTTGGCTTCTTCCTGTTCCGTAATGACATGTAGGTCTGCTATTACGTCAAAGTCTTGTGCGTTATGCGTAACCAAAGGAACGCCGTGGCGGACGGCGCAGGCGGCAATCCAAGCGTCCGCGCAAGAAATAGGACGCCCCTTGCGTTCACGCCCGGCAACGATGCGGCCATAACACCTGGCTATATCGTGATCATAGGGAATCACGACAAAGTTTCTCAGCGTGGTCTCCAGTTGGTTCCGTCTCTTTTCTCCCCATTTTGCTTTTTCCGCGCCGAAGTATAATTCGCCAACCGTGATAAAAGAGATGGAAACCAGTTTTCTTTGGAGATGCTGGCTATACACCTCGGCAAGTGGGCCACCACGCATAATGTAGGAAACGATATTGGTATCAATGACAATCTTAGGCTCGGTCATGACGGATTCCCTCCCGCGATGCTCTGTTGCCTGAGTTCATGGATTGAATCTTCGAATCCGTCATCGTCTTCACCGGGCCATGTGCCAAACAGTGCATGCACATCGGCCATTGGATTGACCCCTTGGGATGCGGCCAACTCCTCAATCGTCGGCGATTGCCAGAAATCCGTTGGAAGCGGTATCCCTCGCGGGAGAAGGTCCGCGCTCTCCTCTTCACGATGTTCCAATCGTTCGATATCGTGTATTTTGATGCTTGTGATCTTGCCTGTCGTGGGATCCTCCTTCGCTTCGCCGACAATTTTGACATACTGAAGTATGTCCTCCAGGACTTCTTCCTTTTGTTCTTCGTCGAAAAGACAAATGACGGGAT
>CBDVBU010000371.1:0-3986 GCA_965372295.1 uncultured Phycisphaerae bacterium | reverse complement strand
GCCGGCGCTTTCGATAATCTCGGCGGAGGCAGGGCACAGATGATGGCAGGCCTCGAACGGGCAATGGAAAACGGGGCGGGCTTGCAGGCGGACAAACAAGCCGGGCAAATGAATTTCTTCGGCCAGATGGCCGGGGGAAACGATTACTCGAAAGACCATAAACGTTTGCCGGAAGTCGCGCCCTGGCCCGAGCCGCAGATGTTAGCTTACGAAAAAGAAGTCCTCGGTTTCTATGTCACCAGCAATCCGCTTAGTCATCACGCCGAGGAGATAAATATTTATTCCACGCGCAACAGCTCGCAATTAGCCGAGGCCAATGGCGAAAAGCAAATCGTCATCGGCGGAATGATAACGAAGATCAGATTCAATCTGACGAAGACGGGGCGAAACGCCGGCTCGAAAATGGCAGTCTTCACACTTGAGGATTTGCAGGGGCAGGTCGAAGTGGTGATGTTCCCCGAAGTGCTGAATGAATTCAGCGATGTCATGGTTCAGGACGCTGTCGTTTTTGTAAAGGGCAAACTCGATTACAGAAGGGAACGGCCCAACGTTCTGGCTTCCGAGTTGATACGCATCGAGGATGTCAGGGAGAAATTAGCCGCCAAAGTCAAGATAGGACTGGATGCCGGGGAGGTCACCAAAGAAAAGGTGGCAATGATAAAGAGCATCTGCCGGCACCACAAAGGCAGAAGCCCCGTTTTAGTCGCCGTGCGAACCGACAAAGGCAAGGTCCATACCGCCGCCGACAAGGAGTTGAGCGTCAATCCCGACCTCGATTTCTGCCGGAAGATGCGGCAATTAGTAGGCGAAGAAAACTTCCAGTTGGCAAAATAGGATTATTGAAAGTTAATTATGTGGTTGACGAAGGATGAAAGAATAATACTCCGTTACTATTATTCGCAGGGTAGAGCGGATCATATTTGCCAGCGAGATCCCGATGCGATAATAAAGGAATTGCGCGAAAAGAAGAAGCAGACGGAAAAACATATCGACGAAACATTCATTATGAATATACTCAGAGCTTTGCAGAAGCACGCTCTTGTCCAAGGTGTTAGAAAAGTGCGTGAGACCGGCCAGATAGAAGTCAAGCTGAGTAGTGAAGCAATAAATCTTGGGAGAAAATATAGCTCCACTATCGGTACTATGGGAGTCTGGTTTACCGAATATATGTGGTTTTGGATAATTTTAGGAGTGGCAATCAGCGCTATCGCACTTATTGTTACGATTCTCAGGAATTGAGGGATAGAGACTGGAAAGAAGAATTTTAAGGCCGGTTTATTGTTCTTGATGATGTGTTAAGATGGTATGATAATAGCTCCTGTTGCCGGAAGTAATCCCGGTTACTAATGCTCATTGCATTTTGTGTAAGATTATGTTTACGAAACAGCAAAAACAATTATTGAAGCAGCAGTTAGTCAACTCGCTAAAGATAGAAAGGGAAGTATGCCGGATTGTCGTTTTTGGTTCCTTTGTTAATTCGGACAATCCGCATGACATGGATGTTGCCGTGTTTCAGGATAGCGACGAGAAATATCTTCCGCTGGCAATGAAATATCGCAGGAAAACTCGTGATATTGCACGCATAATACCTATGGATATCTTGCCCTTGAAAGCAGGCGTACAAGGTGAAATTTTCATGGACGAAATCGAACTCGGCGAGGTTGTATATGAAAGATCAGACGAAGAAGTGGCTTGAATACGCCGATGAGAATCTGCGATCGGCTAAAGTGCTTTTGGACAATAAGCTTTTCAATCCATGTCTGCAAAATGTGCAACAGGCGATCGAGAAAATGCTTAAAGCGGTTTTGGCCGAATTGGGAATTAAAATCAAGAAGACTCACAGTATCAACGAGTTAGTGACTATCCTTGCTGAAAACGATATAAAAGTCGATATTGAAGAGGATGAGCGCGATTTGATCGACTCAATATACCTGCCGTCAAAGTATCCTATTGGCGGTGTTCTACCGGATTTTGAACCGGATATGAAAACCTGTGTTCAATGTGTAACTGTGGCTGAACACGTAAGAGACTCGGTCACAAGTTTTCTATCAAAAGATAGCTAACCAAAACAAAGTTCAACAGGCCATTATATTTTTCTCGCGGCGATGGTGTAGATTGGTCTTTGGTCTTTGATGTATTTTCGTTCGAAATTTGTGCCGACCCATTCTCCGAATTCGGTGCCGGCTGGCTTGACAAAATCGATTTCCTCGAGCGCATCACTCCGGGCGGCTAAAACCATCTTTATCTGTTCAAAGTAATCGGCGTGGTCGGTCGCAATACGTAATTGTCCCCCGGTCTTCAGGCATCGGATCAAATGCTCCAGGTTGGCAGGGCAGATGAAGCGTCTTTTATGGTGACGTTTTTTGGGCCAGGGATCGGGGAAGTAGATGTGGAAACAATCGACTGAATCATCCGGCACCGAATCGGCCAGAAACTCGGCGGCATCGGTGCGGATAATCCGGACGTTTGTCAGGTTCCATCGGCCGATTCGATCGACGGCGTAGCGATAATATTTGCGGGCCCATTCGATGCCGAGGAAATTGTCGCTGGGCTGGGCTGCGGCCTGGCCGAGCAGGAAGGTTCCTTTGCCGGCGCCGATTTCTATATGGATTGGGCCGGGACGTCCGAAAATCCGAACAAAATCAATTTTACCGTCCAGATCCTCGGCTTTCAGCGAAATTCCAGGATAGTCCCGTAAGATTCGGGCCATTCGTTAAATCCGTTCTAAACAACACACATCAAAATAGTAACGAGCATCGGCGGGCGCCATTATACCTGAAAACGGGCGTTTTGGCGAAGTTTGAAACTTTTTCCAGTCTCATTGCTATTAAAGTGCATGCCGGGACTGTTCGATAAGAGGCTGTGAACTCGATTGTTGGTCGATGCGTATTCATTATAGGACAGAATCGCAGAAGCCAGAGAAGGAAGTCTGAAAATGATTCTACAGTTGGTCAAATCACGCCGGAAACAAATTCTCATCGATATCGATACGCAAAAAGACTTTCTATTAGCAGGGGGCAAAGCCTGTATAAGAAACCACAGGAGAGTTCTGGCGCATATTCGCAGGGTGATGGCCTGGGCGAGGTTTCAACATATCCCTATCATTTCTACTGCCGAGGTTTATCCCAACAATAACGGCGAAAGTGCCATTGGCTACTGCATCGACGGCACGGAGGGCCAAAAGAAGGTACGTTACACGCTGCTTAACGACCGGTTAATTTTTGCAGCGGACGGCAATACTGATTTGCCGAGGGATATGCTCCGGCAGCACAGGCAGATCATTCTACACAAGCGCTGCGTCGATCCGTTTGATGAGCCCCGAATTGACAGGCTGCTGAGCGAAGTACGAGCCAATGAGTTCATTCTGGTCGGCGCCAGTCTCGAAGGCGCCGTTAAGATGACTGCACTTGGATTGCTCCAGAGAGGTAAAAGGGTTACTATTATAGTTGATGCAGTGGGTACACATAACAATAAAGATGCAAAGCTGGCGCTTCGCAAGATGGAAACCAAGGGAGCGAAGCTGGTCGAGACCAAGAAGCTTGCCGGGACGTCCCATCTAAGGCGGGTTGGTGTATGCAATTGTGAGAGCTGCCAGGGCCTCGCGCGGAAGATGTCGGCCAATAACGGCGAGAAAGATTAGCATCTGATTTTTTTGTGTGCAACTTTAGGCTTATTCGCACTTTGGATATTTTTGTTACTTCTGACGAGCTGCCTGCCTTTATAGGAGTGAGGGCGGTATATATGAATGAAGATAACGAATATATCCAGCAGCTACTTTCCGAGGCCCGCCTTGGCAGTCGGAGGAGCATGGGCCGGCTGGCCGTCATCGTCCGGAAGCGATTGTATCCGTTCGTATTCCGCACTACCTTCAATCACGATCAGACCGAGGATGTGCTGCAGGAAACACTGCTGACTATGGTCGGTCAAGTCGCCTGCCTGCGTGAGAAGCGGAGATTCTGGCCGTGGGTGTTTCGCATCGCCTGGAG
>CBDVBU010000370.1:0-3998 GCA_965372295.1 uncultured Phycisphaerae bacterium | reverse complement strand
CAAAAAGTTGTGCATTCGGATTTGTCTCGGGATCGTCACTGTAAACACCGCGCACCTTTGTTGCCTTTATGAGCAGGTCTGCATCGAGCTCCGATGCCCTTAATGCCGCACAGGTATCGGTCGTAAAGAAAGGATTTCCTGTTCCGCCCGCCAATATTACTACCCTTCCTCGCTCAAGGTGACGAATGGCCCTTCTGCGTATAAAGCCCTCGCACATCGCCGGAACTTCTATCGCACTGAGGACCCTCGTTTCCTGGCCAAGTTTCTCAAGAGTCTCCTGAAGCGCGCAGGCGTTGATAATCGTAGCCAGCATCCCCATATAGTCCGCTGTATTCCTGGGTATATGGCTGGTCTCGGAGAAGCTTTCTCCCCTCAGAAAATTACCTGCTCCGACCACAATCGCAATCTGCGGCCCGAGTTTGCATATCTCGGCGATTCTCTCGGAAATTGACTCGAGCGCAGCACCGTCGATCCCGAACTGACCTGCTTTGCAAAAACTTTCACCCGAAAGCTTCAACAGAACGCGATTATATTTGCTCTCAGCCATTTTTATATCTCGTGAAGGGCATCTCGCATCTCGCTTCACGAGGCATCCTTAGTTATCCGACTTCAAATCGGACGAATCTTTTTATTTTTGCCTCCCCGCCGGCCTGTTTGGCCGCTTCAGCAAGGACCTGCTCGACGGACTTACTGTCGTCTTTGACGAAAGGCTGCTGCAGAAGGCAGTTCTCGGCATAGAATTTCCTTATTTTGCCTTCGACAATTTTATCTATAATATTCGCCGGCTTGTTCTTAACCTGCTCGGCGAAAATGGCCTTTTCCCGCTCGATCGTTTCCGGATCAATCTGGTCTTTATCAAGCGTCAGGGGCTTGGTTGCGGTTATGTGCATTGCTATGTCGGAGGCGACCTGCTTTATCGCGTCTCCGGCTGCCGTGGCGTCATTGCTGGTATCAATCTGGACCATTGTGCCGACTTTTTCATTGAAGTGAATGTATGTGCTAATCAGCCCGGGGCCGTCGAGTTTGTATTTGGCGTAGTCTCCTACCTGTGTTTTCTCGCCGGTTTTACTGACTATTTCGGTCAGAATATCACTAAATTTTCTGCCGTCGGCAGAGGTCTCAAGAACATTCTCAACACCGTCGTCGTCCGGACAGGCCATGGCGAAATCAGCCAGGGTTTGTGCCGTCGCCACAAAAGCATCACTCTTTGCCACAAAATCGGTCTCGCAGCAAAGTGTTGCCATAGCTGCCGTCTTGCCGTCGGTGCTGGTTTTACTTACGACCAGCCCTTCGGAAGTGTCTCGTCCGGCACGCTTGGCCAGGGTTGCGAGGCCTTTTTTTCTCAGTAAATCCATGGCTTTTTCGACATCACCATCCGTATCCTGAAGGGCTCTTTTGCAGTCCATCATTCCCTGACCGCTCATTTTCCGCAGTTTCATAACCATCGCTGCTGAAATGTCCGCCATATTAAAAACTCCTATTCTCTTGTGCTTCGTGAATTGTTATTTGTATTATGCTAACCGGCGGTTGGAGCCGCCGGTTAAATACCAAAAACTATCTACTAATAGCTTTTTTACTTGGGTTCCTGCTGCTCTGTTTGACTTTCTTGCGAAGGTGCGTCTGCAATCTGTACAGTGCTTTGCTCGATATCGCTCGTTGCTTGAGGTTTTTCTTCGCTGGCGCGGGCCAATGCCGGTCTCTTTGAACGAACGCGCCTCGGCCGTTGGGGTGCTTCCTGACGAACTGCAGTCATCGTTTTGCCAATTGCCACAGCATCGGCCAATTCGTTGAGTATCAGATCAACTGCTCTGATCGAGTCGTCATTTGCAGGAATCGCCACATCAACCGTGTCAGGATCCGAATCAGTATCGAGAAGTCCTACTGTTGCAATGTCCAGCTTTTTAGCTTCTCGAAGAGCAAGATATTCCTTCTTCGCGTCAACTACGACAACGGCACCCGGCAAACGGGACATATTCCGAACGCCCTGCAGATTAGCTTTAATCTTTCGCATTTCGCGTTTTAGCCTTGATGCCTGCTTTTTGCTCTCGCTTTCGAGCGTTCCATCCTCAGCCATAGCTTCTAACTGCTCCAGTCTCTGGAGTCGGGAGCGTATCGTTCTAAAATTAGTAAGCATCCCGCCAAGCCATCGCTGGGAAACATAGTGCATCCCGCACTTTTCAGCGATAGATTCTACAGCCTTTTGGGCCTGGCGTTTTGTGCCTACGAAAACGACGTCTTTGCCGGAAGAAACTATTTCAGCAAGAAGTTTTTTAGCGATAAGCAGCCCTGTTAAGGTTTTTTTGACATCAATGATATGAATATTGCCGCGTTTTGCGAAAATGAATGGAGCCATTTTCGGATCCCATCGGCTCACGCCGTGTCCAAAATGTACCCCTGCGTTAATAAGTTTCCGTGCCAACTCTTTAGCCACAAAAAATCTCCAAAAAATTTACAAAACTTGACTCATACGCTATATACAAACAGACAAAATAAACAAACTAATGTAAATCCATCAATATGTCAAGAATTTATGTTAAGAATTTTTTGTGGATATAGGCGGATTTCCCGGTCCGATACAGGCTGGAGTGCTATTACTGCGGATCCCTGGTCTTATTCGAAGTTAATAGTGCTCCTGACGGCTTAAACGCTTATTGCATTTGAGCAGTTTGCCACAAGAGCGATAATTTTGAGAAAAATTCTCAATACCAGATAGTAATGATAATATTGGGCTCGGTTTTTTTTGCCTGGATCTGGCCCGTAACAACATTCGTTCGTTTTATCTGGACACCCGGATTCTCTGTCAGCCATCTGGTGATTTGCTCATCAAGAAAATTCAGAGCCCCAGGGTGCAGTTTTGTGAAAAAGGTCTTTACGCCCACAATTCGGTCGGTAGAAGCTGTTTTTTCCGTCGGTTTTTTTGCCGCCGGCTTAGGCGTCTCGATCTTCGGTATCTGGACGGGGCTCGTGCCGCCCAAATCCAAAGGCGCATGTGAAACACCCTTATCTCTCGTGCCGGAATCGTCAAATGGGATCGGCTTATCGATGTCTTTGCCAAGAGGACCTGGCTGATTGAGAGGATTATTGAGATTAATATTTTCCATAGAGTATCCCTTCATCGAAGATTAAGATTTAGCAACATCACCCGGAAATGATTCGGTTGATTGTCAGACGACGACAACGGCGTGATTTAGCCGGATATCTCATTTGTCTGGTCTATTTCTGTAAGCGTTGTCAGGCTTTACTCTCAGCCTTATCCTCTTCGGCTTTTACGTTTCCATCAGCTTTTTGTGTCTTTTGAGCATCGGCCTGCTCGGTTTGGGGTGCTGATTTTTCAGCCTCGGCTTCGGGCTTGTCAGGGTCTTCTTTTTTGGCATCTTCAGCGGCTTTGATTTTTGCTTTGGCCTCAGCTTTAGCCTTATTGGCCTCTTCCTGGGCTTTTTTAGCGTTGGCAATCGCTTTGTCTGCAGCAGCCTTTGTTTCTTCGGCAGTCTTTGCCTTTGCTTGAGCTTCAGAGTTGGCTTTTTCGGCGTCGGCCTTGATCTTCTCCGCTTCAGTTTCGACTCTGCTTAGCTCTGCCTCTGCTTTTTGTGCTCGTTCCTCGGCCTCTCTGATATCGATTCTGGCCTGGGCTTTTTCTACTTCGGCCTCGAGACGCGACTGTTCGGCGTCATGGACTGACCGCTCGCGTTCATCCTCACGAGCTTTGAATCCAAAGGGATCCGTGATCATTTCGCCCAGACCACCGGGAGTATCCGGTTCGTGCTTTCTTTGGATCTCTTTCATCAGTTCTTTTTTTGGTCTTCCGTCAGTGGAAATGGTCGGAGTTAGAATAAAGAGTGTTTCGACCGCCCGCTTCTCGGTATCCTCACTGGAGAACAGAAAGCCGATTATCGGTATATCTTTCAGTATCGGAACACCACGAGACACGGCGAACTCTTCGTTTTTTCTGATTCCGCCGATTATGAGGCTTTCGCCCTGTCGGATGCGGTTTTGCTTGT
>CBDVBU010000369.1:0-4030 GCA_965372295.1 uncultured Phycisphaerae bacterium | reverse complement strand
TTCATTGCACTACTCACCGGCCATGCACAAGATGCAGCCATTTTTCATAGAAAGATAGAGCCGCCCGTTGGCGGCAGCCATACCATCGAATGCCGGCACACTTTCGAGCTTGTATTCGGCCAGTTTGCTGCCGTCTGCGGCCGATACGGCCCAGAGCAAAGAGCCTTGCTGCCCTTCGAGAGCGGCACTCTGAGCTTTTAGTTTTGCCTGCACTTGGGGCTCAAGTGTGCGGCCCCAGATATCCTCTTCATCCACGACATCCGGCGGGCCGGCGACAAACAACGTTTGATCCGCCAAAACCATGGCCTTGGCAATCAACTCAGGCTTCTCAAGGATCCATTTACGACTCACGGCGCTGAGATCCGGCTCCGGGCGCTTGGAACGGTTTTTCCAGTTGACTGTGTTCTGTGGAATTTTAATCTTGTTGATGCGAGCGGCCCGTTCAGGATTGAAGGTCTTGTCGGCGGCAAAGAGCCGATATTCCAGCACGGAAGAATTGCACAGATACTGCGGGTGACGTCCATAGCCATAGACATGGGTATCGTCAAAGGCAAGAATCCGTCCGGCCGGGACAAGCCTTGCCGCGACGGACCACTCCGCCCAACCTTCGCCCGCGTTCTTGCCGTAAATCCAATAAGTGCGATGGAACCACGAGTCATCCAGGAATCCAGTGGGGCAGAACAGGTGTGTCCCTTCGCCTTCCTGGTCGGTCTGGTGTTCGGGATCGATGACGGCACGGCGTCCGTCCAGATTGAACCGCTGGGACCTCATATATACGAACTTACCGTCGCTCGATAGGATGTCCGGCAGGGCGACGGGCATTTTCTTGTGCTGGATTCTCGACTGCAGGTTCTTGCCTGTCCTGGGATCGCGGTCGTCCAGAATTGTTTCCGAGAACTTCTTCCCGGTCAGCGGGTCGAGCCGCAGCAATCTCATGCCGCCGTCTAAAAACATCGACCTGCCCGCCAAGGCGTAGGCGACGCCGTCCTGAATCAAGACGCTGCCGGAGACGGGCCAGACGGATTCGAGCTGCTCGTACGACATCAGCCGCAGATCATGCGGGGCTACCCTGAATCTCCATGCCAGCGCCCCGTCCGAAGCACGCAGGCAGTAAACCCAGCCATCTGACGAACCGAACAGCACGCGTCCCTTGTAAATGGTAGGAGGCGAGTCAACTCGCGCTCCGGCAGTGTAGCTCCAGAGCTTCTCGCCGGAAGCTGCGTCCAGGGCATGTACTGTGTGCGTATCCACCGATGCGGCAAACAATTTCCCATCCGCCACTACGGGCTGAGTAACGCGTCCGCCAAGTTCGGTCTGCCATGCACGTTTCAACTTTGTAGGGATCTTTGTTTCAACACGTCCGCTGCGCCTGGTATCGTGGCGGTACATTGGCCAGTCAGCCGTCTTTTGTATCTCGTATCTCGTATCTTGTATCTTATCATAAGCAGGCCCTTGCTGCAGGCGGTCGGCGTCTGATGGAGCGGGCCGTTTCTTTTCTGCCGCCGGGGCCAGTGCGTTGAAACCGTCCAGTTTCGATTGATAGTAGCATGCGCAGGCATTAGGTGTGGCGTAAACCAGGCCGTTGCACGGCATCATTCCGTAGAAACATCCGCCGCGGACCCAGTGATGAATTTCCCACTCTTGTGTCCGCGGATTGATAAACTCAGTGCCGATCCAAGATGGCATGATATACTTTTCCGTCGCCTTGCTCGGATAGCAACGTTGGTGCATAATTGCGAAGGGTTCCACGTCGGGAGAGAATTCGCGACTTACATCGCCCGTGTGAGGATCCCGTCCGGTGAACATACCTGAGGAACGTGGCCGTGCGCTGGCAATATCACCCGACCAGACGAGCCCGTCGATGACGAAGACGTCCTCGGGGCAGAAGTGGCCGGAGGGATGCAGTTTCGACGACCAGAGTTGTTTGCCGTCCGTGGCAGAAAGGGTCACAAGAGAGCGTTTTTGCCCTGAGAAGAGGACCACGTCCTTATACATAACAGTCGAAGGCGACCATCCGGTGGGGATGAGCGAGCTGCGCCTGACGGGCGTTCGCCAGAGTTGATTGCCGGTGCCGGCTTCGATGCACACGACCGCCTCTCCATCGTGGAAGACCACGCGCTGAGCATCGGCCGCCAGCGACATCGGCACGATTTTGCTCTCGTGTTTCCAGAGAATCTCGCCTGTCCCGGCATCGACAGCCATCAGCTCGTCAACCGTTTCATCCCAGCCCCATCTCTTGCTTGCACGGTCGCGCTCCGTCCAGCAGTTCGCATTTTCCTGCTTGTAGTCAACCCGTTCGCGGTCGGGATTGACGACCAGAAACAACACGCCTTTTGTCGAAACGAGTTCCTCAACAGTTCTGGTGCCATCGTAGGTGCGAATCGTCTTTCCCGTTGCCGCATCGATAGCACTCAGCGGGGCATTAATGCCAAGCGTTGTGTATACTTCGTCGCCGATTGCGACGAGACGTCGGGTCAATCTTGACGGGCCGCTCTTGAGCGGAAACAGATGGTTGTACCACTCCGGCAGCTCGCGTTTCCACAGAACAGTCCCGTTAAAGGCGTCTCTCGCAGTCAGGAAAAACTGAGCCGGAAGCTGGATGGAATCTCTCGGGCCTTCATCCATAATATAAAATATTCGTCCGTTCGCTGAGACCATCGCGTTGAGACTCGCCGAGTGTTCGTGGCTTCGCGCCCATTTCGGGCTGCCTGTCCACTGCATCCGGCGGGGCGGGCCGACGACCGAATCTTTAGCTACGGCATTGCCGCTGGCGTCGTATAAGTAATGTGTCCAGTCGTCAATCTCTGCCGGACGTTCCTTGACAGCTTTGATCCATTGACCGGCTTTTTTAATGTATGCGACGCCTTTAGGCGCCAGTATTCGCATGACCTCACCTATTGGAATTTTACTTGTGCCTTCCGAGACAACGAGGTTGACAAAGTTGTCAATGTACGGAAGGTGGCCGCCTCTGAATTGGTCGATAGATACCTTGCCGTACAGGCCGAGGGAATGGATGTGCTCGCGGGCTTTTCTGATGTTTTTCGCATCGTTATCAAGACCCTGAACGATATAGCTGTCGTTTGCGCACAACGCAGCAGTCAAACGACCGTCACCACAGCCGATATGGACAACGACACCGCCCTTCACACCTGTGGCGTCCAAAATGTCCTTAGCTTCCTGTTCGGCCTGCCGGGCGTTTGTTGCCGAAGCCGCCAGTGATATCGCCAGAAAATAGGCGAACGCGGTGGATAATACGCTTGTCTTTTTCATAAGCACTTACCTTTCAATCTCAGGATGTGTTAATAACTCCTTTAACCTCACATTTGTATCTTGGCGCCACTTGTACGGAACAACTGCACGCCTACGATAAAGAGAAATTATAGTATGCCGTCTCCGTCCAATCAATACGTTTATTTCGAGATACGCTAAGGGGCTTCGGCATGTTTTTTTGACAGCAGGCCCGGTTAGTGGTAGCTTATCCGCAGAAGTCACGTTGCGCGATGTAAGAGAATACTCTAAGAGCTTCTGTAAATACTGTATTATTGTTGGAAGATTATGGATTCGGTAATCACTATTCCCGCACTCGGCGACAACTTTATTTACCTGTATCGGTACAATCAAAACGACTCGCTTGCAGTCGATCCCAGCGACGGTTCATTAGTGCTTAGAGCTATGAAAGAACACGGCCTGAACCTCAAGACGATTCTCATCACGCACCACCATTGGGACCATATCGCCGGGACTGTTGAGTTGAAACAGAAAACCGGCTGCAAGGTCATCGGAGCCGACAGGCGGAGAATACCAGGCATTGACTCGGTCGTGGCCGATGGACAGATTCTGCCGGTAGGAGACTGCAAAATCAGGGTGATTGCCACGCCGGGCCATACCAGCACGTCAGTGTGCTATTATATCGAGCCTTCGACCGGAAACGAAAACGGCATCCTCTGGACAGGTGACACGTTGTTCGTCGGCGGCTGCGGCAGGCTCTTAGAGTGCAACGCACAATCGATGGCCGAATCGCTGCAAAGAC
>CBDVBU010000368.1:0-4054 GCA_965372295.1 uncultured Phycisphaerae bacterium | reverse complement strand
AAAGGGCCCAGTACGCCGTTTATAGGGTATGCCGCCTCCAGGGCTGCCGGATCGCGAGCCACAACCAGATACTCCCCCGGATTGATGATCGTCCCGGGTTCGAACATATATTGAATACCATCCGTGAATGCATAACCGGTGAGGTCTTCGAAAACCGCCCGGTCGTTGTACAATTCAATGAACTCGAGCGTTTCTCCCGCATCTGCCGGGTGGTACATGATCTCGCTCATCACCAATCCCTTGCTGGATTGTGTAGTCCCAAAAACGACCATACAAGCCATTATTAACAAACAGCAACAATGCTGCTTCTCGTCTTTCATGAATTTCCGGTCCTTTCTATATTGATGTACCTGACAGCATTCCCAAAACCCACAAATTCTCTATATTAACAGATTCTTTCTGTTTCTTCTACCTTTTTCCTTCTTTTCGGTCACTTTTACACCGATAGCTAATTTTAATGCAGGAATCTCCCGGCAAAAACCGCTTCTTGATTCGTTGACAGATCGCATCTCAATCCTTATCGTCGGAAGTTCGGTGATATATTGGAAAAGTACGGGCGGTTTGCGATGGAGGGTCGGTTCGCGAACCACCATCACTTGGTACCCGTTCTACTATGACATCAGTCTTCCAACCCGAAAAAGCAGTAAAACTATTGAGTGCCAAATAAATATAGGATGCTAAAGATGTGCATATCAATATTATCAGACCCATTCCGCTGATTGAAACAGATAACACCCCGATGATGAAATTAGATGTAGGGGCGGTTCGCGAACCGCCCCTACGGCATCACATCATAACAATTTTATTTCCCGGCTATATACTTTTCCCAATAGTCCGGGTAGAACTCTTTAGCTTTAGCCTCAAGCTCCTGGTCGCTGATAGCCGTCAGACGGCCTTCCACATCGTACTGGTCGATGACCCAGCGGGCCAGTTTGTGGACCCTGATTTTGTTGAGCCGGTCGTCGCCCTTTAAGCCGAAGAACTCGTTGAGCCAGTGAGCCACGCCGTCCGCGCCGCTCTTGTCGGTAATTGCCACTCGCGGCGGCCGGCCGAGCAGTTCTGCCGTATCGAAAATATTGTATATCTGCTCGTCCTGACGAAGACCCCCGGCATGAATTCCGGCCCGGGTCGTATTGAACGCCCGGCCTGCAAACGGAAAATTATCCGGAATGGGCAGGCCGATAGATCGCATATAGTCGGCCAGTTCCGTGATTGCCATTGTATTGATCCCGCAGAGGTCGCCTTTAAGTGCGATATACTCGAAAATGGCCCCTTCCAGCGGAGGATTGCCGGTCCGCTCGCCGAATCCGAAGAGCGTCGTATTGATGAAATCGCAGCCGTACAGCCACGCCGTTGCCGCGTTCGTATGCACCTTATGGAAGTCATTATGCCCGTGCCATTCCAACCGGTCGCTCGGCACGCCGCACTCGCGGTTGAGCTTGTAGATTAGCTTGGGAATGCTTCTGGGCAACTCGGCACCGGGATAACTGACGCCGAAGCCCATCGTATCACACAGCCGGATCTTCACGGACAGCTCCTCCGGCACCTGCCGGCTCATCTCCATAAGCCTGTCTATGAACGGCAGCACGAATCCCTCGATGTCGGCACGCGTCAAATCTTCCAGATGACAACGTGGTCGCACACCCGCTTCAAACGCAGCTTCGACGACCTCGCAATAGCTGTCGATACACTCTTTCCGGCTGCGGAATTTCAATTTATGAAAGATATGATAATCCGAGCAACTCGTTAGCATACCTGTCTCTTTGAGGCCGGCCTCTTTCACAAGACGAAAATCGCCCTTAACGGCACGAATCCAACCAGTGCATTCAGGATACATGTGCCCCAGTGCCTGGCAGCGCTCCAGCGTTTCGCGGTCGTTCTTTGTGTACAGGAAGAACTCCGTCTGCCGAATTACGCCGTTCGGCCCGCTTAGCTTCGACATCAAATCGTAAATACGGACCATCTGCTCAATTGTATAGGGTGGCCTGGCCTGCTGCCCATCGCGAAATGTCGTATCGGTAATCAGGATAGGCCTGTCCTTGACTGCCCCAAAGTCAAACTCTACCGCCTCGCCATCGATTTGCTCGATCGCCGAGCCTTCCAGACGAATCCGCGGGGGCATACTATAAGGAAAGATATCTTCCAACAAATTCGGCCTCTTCGCATTAACAAGAGGATGTTTCTTTTTGACTTTTCCCATTGAAAGTCCTTTCTATATTTTGTGTTACAACCTGTTACTCTTCTACATCGACACCCTGCTCCTTGCAAACAGCGGTAATGAACTTAACCGCATCGCCGACCGTTTCAACGGAAAGTGCGGCATCCTCTTCCATCTCGATGCCGAATTCCTCTTCAAACATCGCCACCAGTTCAATCGACTGCACGCTCTCGGCGCCTAAATCGGCGGTAAAATTGTGCTCCATCTTGATTTCATCCAGATCCAGTTTTAAGACTTTAGCGGTAATCGCCTTGACCCGTTCTTCTACTGTTGCCATAGAATATTCTCCTGTTCTATATTTTAATCTACTTTAGCAGCGTTCTGCGGCCCTTTTTAATGGCTTTTTTTCGCACAGGCGCTGTCATTTCAAAAATCGCATTCCACATGGTTTCCATCGCCGGGGTCCATTCACATTTGCGCCGGCTCATGGCTGTTTTAGCCGTCTCGTATAGTCTGCCTTTGCCAAAACCCTTGGTTACAATTCCTTCTATGAACCAGCCGAATGACGGTATGTGCTTTGGCAGCGGTTTACCCGTCGCCATGATAAGCGCCATCGCCCCCAGATACGAACCCGTATTCAAAAGAGTACCGATCGACGTTTTCACATGGTCCCCAATCAACGAGCCGACTTTGTTCGAGCCGGTATCAATAGACCGCTGCCCATCCAGCATAACAGAGACGTTCGAATAGTCGTTCTTCAGGTCGCTGTTTGACGTCTGGGCTCCCAGATTCACCCACTCACCGACGTAGCTGTGCCCGAGAAAACCATCGTGGTACTTGTTCGAATATCCGTGTATGATCGACTCTTCGACCTCACCGCCGATTCGGCAGCACGGCCCTATCGAATTACCCTCCCGGCATTTCGCCCCTAAGAGGATTGAGTCTTTCCCGATGTAGCAAGGCCCTTCAATACGGCTAAAAGGATGTATTTCGGCCCGCTCATCTATATATACCGGTCCATGCTCGGCATCAATAGTTACCATCGGATGTACCGTAACCCCGGGCGCCACGTAAACATCCTTCTTACTGCCCCGAATGGCGACGGGCTGTTCCAGCGTTCCTTCGATTCCTGTTTGCCCCGCTGCTGCAAACTCAGCCGTGATCTGCTCGCCATTAGCTAAAACGAGGTCCCAAACATAATTCCATACCGGGAGTTTGCACGAAACATTTGTTAATTTTGCCTTGGCCGAGGCAATAAATGTCTCGATATCACCAGATGCAAGCCGTTTGACATCGTCTTTGTTTATACGGGCATAAATAACCATTCCCTGCTCATCGAGGCCTATTTCACTGGCGCCTTTTGCCGGAACCTTAAAACTCTCTGCCTTAACGACGGGATTGACCAGCATCAGATCATTACCATCCAGTGCGGTTAAGTCGTTTACAGGTTGCTCTACCTGTGCTCGATAAACATCTGCCATATAATCAGGAACAAAGTATGCCGTATCATCCGGCTGTATTTTTGCAGCCAGCTTCTCTGCCAGCGAACTCATACCAATTCGAAGCTCCCACAAAGGGCGTCCAAGCGTCAGAGGAAAAAAGTTGCTTCTCAATTCAAATAAGCTATCGACCAAAACTAACCGCATAAAGGCTCCTTAATTATTTCCTGATACAAACCTAAAAAATGGCTTCTTATGTAGCAACTTTGCTACAAACTCGCTGCGATTCTATCAGAAAGCCAACGTCCCGTCTACTCTGAATGCCATTCAAAATCAAAGATTTCTGTTTCATCCTTCTAATAATGAGGTGATCCTTACGATTTTTCTCTTTTTCTCACTCTTTATAGTTATACTGTGCAACATTATTAAAGAAATGTAACTCATTTATACGATTAAC
>CBDVBU010000367.1:0-4091 GCA_965372295.1 uncultured Phycisphaerae bacterium | reverse complement strand
GAAAAAACAAAGCCAATTCAAAGCCAATTTCGGGCCAATTCCAGAGCCGGATGAAGCGAAATTTGGAGTGGATGACTCAAACCAATGAATTTACAACTTGTCCATTCCCATAACAATAGAAACAGGGTATAAAAGCGACTATGAAATTAGCTACTTATTCAAAAGAAGGATCAGTTTCCGCCGCAAGGCGTCCTGTGGACTGTGGGCTTCTGACCGGCGAGGGACTGATCGATATTGTGTCTGCATGGGATAGTTCTGACCCGCCGCGAAGCGTTAAAGAAATTCTCGAAAGAGGCCCGGTGTGTCTCGAAAAACTTGCCAAGCTGGAAAAATCCGCCAGAGCGTCAATCGCCCTCGATTCGGTTAAGCTTCTCGCTCCGATTCCCCGGCCGGGCAAGGTGCTTGCCCTGGCTGGAAATTACGTCGAGCATATTAAAGAAGCCGGCCTTAAACTCGGTCTTTCGGATTCGCCGCGTTTAACAACCGTGCCGAGGCCGTTTATCATGCCGGCTACGGCAGTGGCAAATCCCGGAGACCAGATACCCTGGCCCGTTTACAGCGAGACGATAGATTATGAACTAGAACTTGCGATCGTAATCGGACAAAAAGCCAAAGCCGTAACGACGGAGAATGCCCTGGAGATAATCGCCGGCTATACTATCGCTAACGATGTCTCGGCAAGGACGGTGACTTTCAAGAAGAACCGTGCCGAACGGCCATGGGACGAGTTCTACGACTGGCTCAACGGCAAATGGGCGGACGGCTTCTGCCCGATGGGGCCGTACCTGCTGACCGCCGACGAAATTGATGATGTGCAGAATCTCGATATGAAGCTGACCGTTAACGGCGAGGTCCGCCAGAAAGCAAACAGCTCGCAGATGATTCATACGGTGGTGCAAATCGTATCGTTCCTGAGCCACCTGATGACGCTCGAACCGGGTGACATTATCGCCACCGGCACGCCGTCCGGCGTAGGTTTCGCGACAGGCAATTACCTCAAAGCCGGCGACCGCATCGAAGCGACGATCGACAAGCTCGGAATCCTGACCAACACTCTCGGACCAAAACCAAAAAAAAACTACGAACCGTTAGCCTGATTTAGAGACTCTACAACAACCAAACTTGAAGAATAATGAACCACTCCGCGGGGCTATTTCAATAGATTCCTCGGCTGCGCTCGGAATGACAAGTTAGGTTTTCTTAGTTTGAGCCTGTTGTCTTTTTTGGCGTTGGCTGCTTCTGCCGCTTGTACTCTAATGTCATTCCAGGGTCATCATCAAGCAAACCATATTCGTCAAGTCCGTACAGCTCACACTTCATCGTATTGGCATCGACTTTCGAATAGACGAATCCCATTCTGGAGACTTCGCCGTATTCTCCGGCATGCTCGCTTTTCATTATAGCCTTGCCGTACTCTGCTTCCCAGATGCCTTTGCCGTTACCACCTCTGGAATCTACCCCTATCTGGACCACCTGCTCCTCGGAAGCCTTGAAGAAGATGATGCCGTGATACTCGAAGTCGAATCCTTTGAAATGTACGCTAAGTACGTGCGGTTTTAGCTCCCATTTGTATTCCATCGTGTACTTTTGGCCGTCAGGGGACTCGCCGGCCCATTTGCCGACCAGCCAATCGCACCCCGACTGTTCCATCAGGGATCCCAGGCTCTCCTGTGCCGATGCGGCCGAATTCCAAATGATAAGACCGACTACCACTGCCAGAAAAATCTTTGTCACTTTCTTCTTCAGTACTGTTGTTCTTTGTGGCTTCATTGTGCTTGGTTCCTTTCTTTGATTGAAATTGCTATTATCATTATCAGGTTCACCCTTACGGCAGAGCCGCTGTATCGTGCCAGTAAGATACCATATTCTTCGTTAGATAGCTACTTGTCTCGAATTCTTTTCGACTTCCATATCGGGCCCAGTTCTATATAAATTGCATGATAGTGGTTACCAGGAACCAGAAAATCCGGCTGCGAAGCTACGATTTCGGGTAATATTACCGATAAAAAGACGAAATAGTTGAATTGATAAAGGATATTTGGTATATTGATAAGATGAGGGTTAGGCACGGCTGAGCCGACCGTGGCCTGAATAGGTAATCCCAAAGAGGAGTATATTGTGATAAACACGCTGATAGCAATAGAAGGGATTGCTGATAACATCACCATGCTAAAATGTGAATTACTCCAAGGGGAATTGTCTTATCAATCCGAGTATATTACGATACTTCGAGAGGCAGAGAAAAATGAGCGATGAAGGAAGGACTGTTAAACGTACGGTTAAAGGGTTTACATTAATCGAACTGCTGGTGGTCATCGCTATCATTGCTGTCTTGTTGGCAATCATAATGCCTGCCATGCGAAGAGTTAAAGAATCTGCGAAGCAAACTATCTGTAAATCGAATTTGAAGAATGTGGGACTTGCAGTGTTCATGTACTTAGACGACAACGACCGAAAATTTCCTAATTACCGCAGTGCGAACGGATTCCTGTGGTACGATGCAAGGGGTAATTTACTGACCCTTAGCGATAGCAGCGCTTATTGGGGTATCATCTATAAACCGTATCTGAAAGAGACGAGGATTTTTAACTGCCCGAGCTTGCGGCGTGTTCCCTCGCTGATTTATAACGTCGATCCCGATGCGGTTCAGGAGGCGGCGTTTGCTCTTAATTTTCATGAGGATGCCAGGAACAAAAGCACAAATGATCTGCGGCCTTCGGAATTTATCTTCTGCCACGACCATATGGAACCGAGAGTCGAAAACAACGAACGAGACATGTTTCATAACAATGATACACCCGGTGCTATGAATTTGACGCATTATCGCCAGGGGGGCAGCCGTTCAGCGCAATATCGTGACATTTGGAGACATAGTATAAGAATTAACGAACCCTTTAAGACAGGCGGCAGAGCCAATATTCTGTGGTTGGATGGACGTGTTACTACTCTTGAAGAAACTACAGGGGACAATGTACGTATGCGCTGGTACACAGGCGCAAAAAAATAATAATCAGCTTCAGTTTACAGCCTCGTTGTTTTTCGCGGGGCTTTTTTTATTCCCGGGCCGATGGCGGAAGCCTATGTCCAGGCCGCCAAATTTATCACGGGCAACAAACCAATCGGCATAATTTATTGTGCCAGGAGCATCCCTGATATTTTACGTTTTTTAACCTGCCCTTCCTGGCAGTACTCAGCGTAATTGGGGCCGCAAAGACAGGTTTTCGGCCATCCTTTCGCCCGATCGTTAAGGTGGCGATTGATAAAAGCCTCAGTCTCGCTTTTCGCCCTGTGACCTATTTTAATTAAATCTTGAGAATCCATAGCCTGATTCTTTCGCCGGTAATTTTAGTAACAAGTAAAATCTGTTTCGTTCATTTATATAGACGCTCGTATCAGCTTTTTATTTACAAAATTCCCAAAATAATTCTCAAATTCTCGGATACGAAGTTGATAAAACGCTTTTCGTTGAACACGGCCGTTCATACGCTTGACATCCTGCCGGAGCCGGACGCTGCTGATCGCCGCACCCATTCGGCTTGTTATCGTATTGCCTATGAAGTGCTTCGAGTTTCCGGCCAAAGCCCGGCAATTTGGCTTTGTTTTTCATTAACCGCTGAGTTCGCTAAGACCGCAGAGAAGTAAGATGTAGATCGTATTTCTTTATTGAACAGCCATTTACACAAATTCCCTTTTGCTCCGCGAGCTCGGCGCTCTCGGCGGTAAAATTGAAATTGGCTTTGTTTGGCTTTGTTTTCCCGCCACCCAAAATCGCCAAAATCTCCATAAACCATTATTAATACTGACTTAACATCATTTTGCCCCTCCAAATATTGGGTTTGTTTTTTCAAATCCTATTAACCGCGGAGTTCGCGGAGAACGCAGAGGAAACAAAATCTCCCAGCCAGCTACACCAACGCGAGTTTTTACACATCAAAAACCTCCGCGCCCTCGGCGTTCTCGGCGGTAAAATAACCAAATTGGCTTTGTTTTTTCAAATAGCCCCGCCGGAGAAACTCCGAATTTACTCTCATTTTTACCTTTTTACTTCTATAATTCTCCATTTTCCATTCTAAATTCTCAATTCTAAATAC
>CBDVBU010000366.1:0-4096 GCA_965372295.1 uncultured Phycisphaerae bacterium | reverse complement strand
GATTCCCGGTTTGCAGCAGGCTGTGATCGGCCGGGCGATAAACAAACAGACCCTCTTGCGTTGCAAAAAGCAACTCTATAGGATAAATCGCCCCTGCCGAGGGAGCCGTTCGCAAGCCTCTTTGTGGCTCTGTTATGCCCTGACCGGCCCATGCCAATTGGCTGATTTGTGAGCGTTTAACCGGTTGACTGCTGAACTGTCGTACACTTCGTCGCTTGGCCAATGCCTCCTCGAGGGTGAGAGTCCCTCTCAGATTAGGGTCTGTTAGCTGGATTATCATTTGTGGCGCAATTCGGGATCTGCTGCGCCCGAGACATAGCGTTGCAAAACAAGCTAAAACTATTGCGAGAATTGTTAAGCGTTTCATTTCTTAATCCTCCAAAATAAGTTTTTTCAAGCGGATGTTTATAATCGGTATATTTATATTATACACTCAATTCCGGATTTCCCAGATTAAACTTTCTTTTTAGGGCATAACTTCGTATATTTTTCCTCGCATCGGTTGCTCTTATAGGTGGTTTCAATGACTTTATCGCACCAACAGAAGATATCGGCATGCGTATTGGCTCTTTACTGGCCGGCGCTGTTTGTACTTGCACACATCCCAATCCCGCATGTCGTTCAGGAGGCCGACGTCTCAGATAAGAGCCTTCATTTTCTGGCGTATTTGATTCTGACTTTTTTGATTTGGTCCACTGTCAGTGGCGATCGAAAAGTGAAATGGCGCCGGGCCTCGCCCTGGTTGGTATTATTTGTAATACTTGTGTATGGGATTCTTGACGAGTGGCTTCAGAGCTATGTGGCGGGGCGTAGCTGCGATGTTCGGGATTTTTTCATGGACCTGGCGGGTGCGCTTGCGGGCTTAATTCTTTCCTCATTTCTTACGTTTTGGCTGGCGGCGCTTTTTGTGGCCGCCATTTTCATCTTCGGTATCACTAATGTCGCACGAGCAAACGTGGCCGACCTGCTCCCTGTCACGAGTGCGCTATTCTATCTGTTTGCCTATGCGGTTTTTACCATGCTCTGGCTCCAATGTCTGGAGCATTATTTGCCGAAACTCCGCCTGCAACGGATCACGATAAAATGGGTGATTCTTGCGTTGGCGGTGCCGGCGGTCCTGCTATTGACTGTGAAACTGGCTTCCGTGATTCTCAATCGGACGTTTATCGTGCGGGATATGCTCATTTCTGCTGCGGGAATCGGAGTTGTGGTTGTCGCGGTTTGCCTGGTGCCGTTATTTCGCAGGACAGCAAGATGATCGACGTATTCTTAGCCTTGATACTGACAGTGGCGACCAGCCAGCTTCCGCCAAGAGAACCGATCAAGTCCTTGTCTGTGCAGGGTCGATACGTTGCCATCAACGACCGGGCCACCTTCCTCGTCGGCCAGATGAGCTACGAATTCGCCAGAGGGCGAACAACGGAAGATATTGGCAAGATCCTCGATGTCATGATGGTTCCTTCCGGCATGAACCTGGTCATGGGTGATTTGGGAGTGATTTACTGGGGAGCCTGGAACAACGTGGTGAACGTTCGCAAGGGGCGGGAGGAGTTATTTTGCCCGCCGCGCTATCCCTGGAAACGCATTGGCCAGGGGCAAACCACCTGGGGAGGTCCTCGTTTCGATCTTGATCAATTTGATCCGGCCTATTTCGATCTATTGCGCGGCCGACTCAAACTGATCGGCGAGCGCGGTATCGTGCCGGTCGTGGGGATCTTTAGTGAGCACGCGATCGACCATCCGCTGCATTGGCGCGGTCATCCGTTTCATCCACAAAACAATATTAACGACCTGGGGTTGCCAGAACGTGATGCTATTCCTGAGTATTTCGAGAACAAGCTGGCCCTGAAATACCAGGAAGCGTACGTTCGCAAACTTCTGGAGACGATCAAGGATACCCATTTCATCTTGCATCCTTTCGGCGAGACAAAGCGGGCGCCCACGTCATATTTCAATTACTGGCTGCGTCTTTTCGAGGAGCACGAGCGCAAAACCGGCCGGCAAATGCTGGTGTGCATATCTGGTGCGTCGGATGTGCTTGACCGGCTCGCGAACGACCCGGCGGTGGACTTGATTGACGTGTACTGCTACCACACAGTGTACGACGGGCGTCAGGTCAACGTGCCGGATGGAGATAAGGGCATAAGACGAACGATCGCCGAAGCGTGGGAAAAGTATCGCAAGCCGGTCGGAAAACTCTACTTCAATTACGGCTATCCCTATGCCGACCCAACGTCGCCCTGGGCCGATTCTAAGACTGGCACCCAGGGGGGCGGGCCGAGGACCGCAGCACGGGATGCACTGTGGACGGTACATAATAGCGGCGGATTCGGCATTTACTTCAAAATGGCCTGGGCCCGCGGCCGGGGCGAATACATGAAACCTGATGTCTGGTCGGAATATATACGAGAGTTTTGGCAAACGCTCGGCTCGACAAGTGCAGAGCGACCTGAGATTCGCGTATCGAACTAAATAGGATACGGTGCAAGAAAGGAACGTTTATGCAAAACACAATCAACTCTAAGCGATCTTCTCTCGCTTGCAGTTACACGACACAAGTCATCTGGCTTCTTCTTATCTTGATGGGATTCGCGCCTGCCTCGGCGTCGTCGATAGAAGAAGCGAAGCTCTGGGAGCCGGTGACGTGGACGTTCCAAAATCCAAGCTGCTCCGGCAATCCGTTTGACCTCGTCGCCCAAGCGACCTTCACTCACGCACCCGGCGGCGAGAAAATCCGGACGGAACTTTTCTACGATGGCGACGACGCCTGGAAACTGCGCTTCACGGGGATACACACAGGGCAGTGGAGCTTTGTCACCAAGAGCACCGATCCTGAGTTGAACGGCTTGAGAGGAAAGCTCGAAATCCGTCCGAATCCCGGCGTGGCGGGTTTCATGACGAACTACGGCAGCAAGTGGGGACGACTGGGAATCGACCGGGCTTTCGTGCCGCAATATGTGATGTACTGTGATCCACTAACGCTGTACCGGAATCCGGATCGCATTGATGCCGATATTCACACGTTCTTCGTCGAGCACGGCTTCAATGGTTTTCACCTCACCGTTGTCTGCCGCTGGTTCGACCTTGAGAAGCTCCGCTATAACGAAATCGCCTCCTCCTCTCCAAATCCCGATCCGCGCACGTTCGAGGTGCTTGAATTGCTCATCCGGAAGGTCCATGCGGCGGGCGGCATCGTGCACATCTGGGCCTGGGGCGATGAGCAACGCAGAATGACGCCGAAAAAGTGGGGTCTCAACAGCGAGGTGGATCGCCGGTTGCAGCGGTACATCTGCGCCCGGCTCGGTCCGCTGCCCGGTTGGTCAATGGGCTACGGCTTCGATCTACAGGAGTGGGTGAAGGAAAACGACCTGCGCGCCTGGCACGAATATATGCACCGCCATCTCGGCTGGTTCCATTTTCTCGGTGGGCGAGCACCGGACCTTACCCAGATATACGACGGTCTGGATTATTCTTCTTATCAGCAGCATCGACCCGATTACGACGTCTACGTTAAGGCCCTAAACCAGTACCCCGACAAACCCACGTTTCTGGAGGACCGCTTCCGCGTTCGAAAGAACATCTATCCGAAGAAGGATTATGACTTTAACATGATCCGCCGGGGCCTGTGGCACTCGACGATGGCCGGCGGAGCGGCAAACATCTGGGGTAACCTGTTGGATCCGCGCACGGACGGTATGTCACATCCATTTCCCAACAAGGACCAAATTCTCACCTGGTCGCGGTTTTGGGAGGACCGATTCCGGAAAGAATCGGTGCGTGACAACAGTCTTGCCGACGGCGTGTGCCTCAAGGTCCCGGGTGAGTTGCTCGTTTTCTACAAGGAGGACGCCAGCTCGGTCCGGATGGACCTAAGTGGATTGAAAGAGCCGATTCAAGGAATCGCTGTGGATACCTGCGGGCGTTATGAGGAAATCGAAATTGATGGCTTGAGAGCCAAGCCCCACCAAACCTTCAAAGCTCCTCGTCGCTCAGATTGGGCGATTGCAGCGCGGACCATCGTTTCCAATGTGGAAGCAGGGAGCTATAGCATTTTAAGTTTTGGTGTACTGGTATCCACAGGATTCAAACCATCCTT
>CBDVBU010000365.1:0-4103 GCA_965372295.1 uncultured Phycisphaerae bacterium | reverse complement strand
CCGTGAAAGCCGCCGAGTACCCCGTAGATTCGACCAAGGCTTCCGGCTGTTTGAAGAATCCTCTCCAGGCCGGGATGTGCGCAGCCGGTAATCACAATATTTCCCTTTTCGGTTTTCACGACCAGGGATTGCTCTTTGGGAAACACGCCGAGCGCCCCGGTTGAATAGATGCCCGGGGATATTTCTGTCGGTTCTGAAAAAGCGTTTGGATGTAAGACTTCGGCTTCGGGATTAAATTCCCGGAAAACCTCCAGCCCACCTACGTGGTCCCAATGGTTGTGCGAAAGTACCACTTTATTCACACTCTTAGGATCGATACTCGCTTTTTCGAAGTTATATATGAGCTTTTGGCCGTCATCTCCAGTGTCAAAAAGGATTCGTTGGCTACTCTCCACCAGGCACGAAAAGCCCCACCCTGATTCGAATCCTGGATTTGCATTGTTATCATAAAGAACTGTTATTTTCACGTTAAACTTGCTCCACAATCGAATTAATCACTATCCCAATCAAATTTATCCTTTGCAATCCAGCCGTTCTGCGGCAGAGAATCAAAGCAAACCGCTTTCGGATTGCACCAATGGCTACCCGGTAAGATGTCCCACTTCGTATACCTGTTCATCGGTGACGCTGATTTGTCTATCCTGTAACCATCTGGATGGAAACCAACGGCAATATCCGTCGCCTTAAATGTTCGATCCATCATGCATCTCCGCTATGTGTTTTACCAAAGTGCTTTCGAATATATTGGCAGTAGATCGCTGCCACAGGATTGTGTGCCAATACGCGATCCTTGGCAATGAGCGTTGTCACAGGTGCATCTGAAATCCTGGCAAAGATTGCATCGTGGCCAACGCAAAGCCCGCATATCACATTGAGTTGAGTTTCCGCCTCATTGAGCAACTGGGCCTGTCCGGCCGGATTGCACATGACCTCATCGTTCTGTGGGGATATCTGCTGCAAGCCAAAATCTTTCTTGTCAATTCCGCAGACCTTGCAGCAAACCGATACTACTTCAAAATGCTTTGAGAGAATTTGCTCGATAACTTTTGCTTCTTCGCTCAGACCAACACAAAAGGCCAGACCTAACTTCTTATATTTCAATTCCTCTGCAAATAATATTATCTCGCCTAGTCGCGTTTCTTTTCCATAATAACGTCCTTCAATCGCAGAAGCGGCCCTGTGCAATTCTGCTGTAAGCTTATCTTGATATAATTGCCTATGATTATCAGCCTGCGAAAAACAATCCTTGCCGTTACGACATTCTTTACTTTCACATCGCCCGCAAAGTGGAAACATACTCTTTTTCACTTGTCTGTTCCTTTAGAAAGTTCCTTTGCCGACTTCTTTCTGGGCAATTGTTATAGCATCATTGAGGCACTCCGAAACACACGCGGCACAGCCTGTACAAGCATCTGTGTTGATAACAGCTTGTTCATTAACTTCAATAGCACCTGCCGGACATACATCGACACAGATACCGCAACCCGTACACTTTTCAGAATCAACAACAGCAACAGCCCTGCGACTACTTTCAAGCTGTGTTATTCTTTGATTCAGTTGTCGTTTTTGCTGTTCGAGCATCTCTGCCTGCTGTTTTAGCTCAGCCAGTTCCTGATCAGGATTTTGCGGTCCGGCATCTTCCAGAAAACCTGCTGCCGAGCCGGTCGAAGGCATACCCATCGAACCTGCCGTACCCATACCACGGCCCATGCCTCGCCCCATTCCACCACCGCGCCCCATACCTTTGCCCATACCTCGGCCCATACCACGTCCGCCGCCCATGCCTAAGCCCATTCCTCCACCTTGCCCGAGTAGACCGGTCGTCGGCTGTCCGGTTGGAGTCGGGTTTGCGGGCGAAGTGTTCACACCAAAGTGACCGGCTACATTGGGCTGCGAAGCAGAAGATAAAGCCCCTTTTTTGAATTGCTCAACGGCATCGCGGACAGGCCCATTGACACCAACGATAATCTGTATGTCCGCCTGACTAAAGACGTTAAATGCGTTAGGGCCGCAGTTGCCGGTTAATACAGTCGTTACTCCTTTTTCCGACATTAGCTGAGCGGACTGAATTCCCGCACCACCGCCAAGGGCAATGTTAGGGTTTTCGATTGCTTCATACTGCATTGTGTCGGTGTCAATAATCAAAAAATAGGGGCACCGACCGAATCGAGCTTCCACATTGTCATCGAGCGCAGGCCCTGTTGATGTTACTGCAATCTTCATAAAAAATCCTTTCTATCAGAATCCACATGTTCCAGTCGGACACGTTCCGGTGGGGCAGGAATCGCTCCCCTGGCTACTTTGCCCAACGGAAAAGCCTGAAAATAATTTCTGCATATCCGAACTTCCACATTTTTCGCAGACGTGCTTGTTCTTACCACTGCTTTTTTCCAGAAATTCCGTCTTATGCCCGCATTTACTACACTTGTACTCAAATATTGGCATCGTTTTTACTCCTTATAAATTTTCTCAAAGCACTCCAAACCGTCGCAGTCTCTTTCAATAATCCCAAACCATTTGTTCTGCAGGCGGTCTTTAATCAAAGAAATCACTACTTGTCTTTTCTTAACTCATCTATCATCTCTTGAACTTCTTCGGCGCCTTCATCATACAGCTTCTTCTCATCTGGAGCCAACTCATGCAGCAACCGTAGGAATTCACCAGCATGTACGCGTTCTTCATCAGCTATGTCTTGAAGCACATCCGTAGCCAACTGATTATCGGTGGATTCTGCAAGTTGCATGTACAGTTGAACTGCTTCATATTCAGCTGAGATCATAAATCGAATCGCTCTAAGTAATTCAGCATCTGTGAGCTTATGTTCCTTTGCAAGCCCACTGAATGGATTTCCAAATTCCGGCATCGTTTTCACCTTTCTGATTTTTAGTCACTTTTCAAGTACGTCAACGCGCAATCGGGATCAGCACGATATTGCGGAATTCCTTCGGCGAATTCGATATTCACTTGGGCGGATCCTTGACTTTACGACCGGCTGCCCAGTATGCGCCCCGAACCACCAGACGCTGAAAGTGCGGATTGGTCCAAGCCTCTCGCCCGTGCCCGTTGCCCGTATAAAACATCCTTCCTTTGCCGTAGTGCGACACCCAGCACATCGCCTGTCTCTCATTGCCCCTATTCATCCGGGTCAGGCATCGCATGGTCGCGTTCTTGTGGTAGTTATGGGAATACGTCTCATCCTGAATTTCGAAATCGTAGAGGCCCTTGGTTATAGGGTGCTCCTTATCATAGATATAGACCTTGTACTTTCCGCCACCGTGGCCTGCGAATCGCCCTCCGACCATTTCCCAGTAGCGGTCAGCTTTCTTGAATGAATCGCTGGCACTGTGGATTCCGACGTACCCGCCGCCGTTGGCGACGAAATCGCAGTATCCTTTTTCCTGCTCTGAGGTGAGGGCCATTCCGGTGGTGTACTGGATGACGATATCGAATTGCTTGATGTGCTCTTTGAGGTCGTCAAGATTCTCAGTGTAGGTGACGTCAAAATCACCGGTTTTCTCGAGGATCGCCGTGAGGATTGGCGTATTGCCCTTCCAGTCGTGAATTCCTCCGCCCCTTAAAAACAAGACCTTGACCTTACCACCGCCGTCCGCAGCAGCTAATACTCCCACAACCGCGCACATCGCTAGAACCGCGGCACAAACTGCAATTGTTTTTCTCATTGTCTGTCTCCTTAAATAGAATTTTCGACGTTGTCCCTGTCGTAGTTAGAGGTTTGTTCGGCTACCCCATTGATTCATAGTTAATGCTTGTATGAAGTCCATCTCTCAATTGAGATACGCAACCGAGCACAGAAGACCTGAACTTAGAGAAAAGACTGTGGACAGTGTTGGGTGTTGTACATCCACACTATCCCCTCGAAAGACCAGAGTCATCCAAGAATATGGAGTCTTTTGCTCTCTGTTTGTTATTCTGTGCTGCTTTTCTGGCTTTCAAGCTCTTCTATGCGCTTTTTGATTCCGTCAAGGCTATCTTCAAGATATTCTGCCTGACCTTTGAGACTATCCATCTCTTGCTGAGGCGTAACTGTCGGAGTAAACGGCGCACCACCATAAGCATATGGGCCCGCAGCACCGCCATAAGCA
>CBDVBU010000364.1:0-4146 GCA_965372295.1 uncultured Phycisphaerae bacterium | reverse complement strand
GGCTGCCGTACTTTGCACGTGTCTCGGTTATTCTCAGCGCGGTGGCCTCGATCATGATTCTCGTTCTTCTTTCGGGCGCATGGTTGGATATCGAGTCTCTGTGCCGACTGGCCTATTTTCCGATTATCGCACTTTGTCTGACGGGCGAAGGTTTTGCCCGGACACTTTCAAAAGAGGGCCTGAAATCGGCCGTATGGCGTGGGGCGACGACTGTCTTTGTAGCCATACTCATTACGTTTTTCTCTCAGATCAACGGCCTGCGCAGTATGTTCCTATATTATCCGGAATTACTGATTTCTCAAATCGGTTGCATCGTAGTTATCGCCGAGTTCTTTGACCTGCGTCTGTTGTCCTTTCTGAATCCACCAAAAGTGAAAGGCCGTTCCAATCGGGATACTCAAGTTATCGGATTAGCTCCGGCTTAAAGAAGTCCGAGAACAGTCCCGGAAAATATGCCACTCAAGAGGAAATACTTAACTGCCCAGAGCTAAATGACGATATTGTGGGTGTCGAACTCATTTGGATTTCGCGTGAAACTCCGGCAGGTGAGTGGGTATTGAAATCGGTGTGAGGTCTTTACATGAAAGTCGCAGTCGTCCGGAATCGCAACAAAGAGGGTATTGTGAACACATTGGGCCAGCGGTGCCCTGAAACTTATGGCAGACGATCTGTGCAAAGGGTGATAGATGCTCTTTGGGCCAACGGCCATACTGTCGCCTACTTCGAAGGGGACAAGCAACTGATCGAAAACTTGGAAGAATTCATGCCGCCGAACCCTTACGCGGAACACCCGTGCGGCATAGTGTTCAATATGTCCTACGGCATTCAGGGCGAGAGCCGGTACAGTCACGTACCCGGAATGCTGGAAATGGCCGGGATTCCCTATACAGGCTCCGGGCCATTGGGGCAGGCTTTGGCGCTGGACAAGGTCACAGCAAAAAGCCTGATGAGAGACGCCGGTGTCCCAACGCCCAAATTCCGCGTCATGAGCCGCTGCGATAGTCGCACAGATGACCTGGACTTCCCTTTGATTGTCAAGCCGCGGCACGAATCCACAAGTTATGGTCTGCGCTGCGTGAGAAACCGAAAAGAGCTGGAGGATGCAGCACAGGCGGTCTTTACAGAGTATCAACAGGAAGCGCTCGTGGAAGAATACATCGATGGTCGTGAAGTATGTATAGGGCTGCTTGGCAACGATAATGTTGAGTTTCTGCCACCGGTTGAGTTAGATTTCGATGGCCGGCAGTTACATACATTGACCTGGGAGGACAAATATCACAAGAGTGTCGACGAGCCGACTAAAATATGTCCTGCACTGATCAGCGAAAACCTGGCGAGGCGACTGTGTGAACTGTCACTAACCACATTCCGCCTCTGCCAATGCAAGGATTATGCCCGGGTTGACATCCGAATCAGTCCATCCGGAGACCCTTTTGTGCTTGAGATCAACTCCATGGCCTCCCTGGGTGCCGGCGCGACTTTTGTCCTGGCTGCCAGGGCCGCCGGTTATACTTTTGAATCACTCACTTCCAGACTGCTTGATATTACTCACGAACGCTATTTTGGGGCACCTCTGCCGCCAGGTACCTGTTCAGCCGACTGGAAAATTGAAGACTTGCTGCAAAAAGAATTGGCTGCCCCCGTGCCGCAATAGGTGTAGCCTGGTAGAAAATATTTCCAGGCCGGCTCACTGCTGCCATGATCTCTAATTACTGTCCGAGATGACCTCGTAAATAATTGGCTTTAAGGTGCGTTCCGCCCGGTTCGAGTATGGTATGTGCTGTGTGAGGGCTAATGCAGTTCTTTTGAACAACTGCATGGCATTTACTCCTGTTTCATAATCAATGTGACTCTAAAGAATAATTACTGCTTTAGTTCTCTAATTTTGATATTGCGGAACCAGATTGGCGCCCCGGCGTGTTTTCCCTGCAGGCCGATTTTCCCTTTCGTCGGGTGTTCGGCGAGCGGCTTGTTCAGCCATGCAGGTATCTCCGAGCCGTCGGGATTTTTCTTGGCGCTTGTCCACAGGCCCATATCCATCGAAGCGATGCGCTCGACAAATCCTGTGCAAACAAGTCCGGCCATTTACGTGTATTCGGGTGAGTCCTGGTGCGAGCGGTATCTGTTCTTCGGCGTTGTTCGACGGGTGCCTCTTTGGGAACTTCGATTGTCGGCTCGCCCTTTAAGAATCCGAGAGATGTGAGAAACTTGTCCACGACTATTAGCGTTCGTTCGGTCCATGGTGAGCGATTGAAAAAGCCGTGCCCCTGTCCTTCGGCGAGATATTCGTCCGCCCGGACGCCGATGGCGTGAGCTTTTTTCCAGTATTCATCGCCGAAAATTTTCAGCCGGTCATTCGTGCCGAACAGAATAATCGAGGGGGGAGAATTTTTGTCCAGATATCGTGTCGGAGAAATCTTGCGGGCGAGCTGTTTGTTGCCGTTAAGGCGTTTGAGCATCTGTTCGTTCTCGAAGCTCAGCACCGGATTGAAAAGCACCATTGCCTGCGGAATCGTCGAGATTGACAGATCGTCGCCATCGGCCTCGACACTCTTTGGGATCATCATACAAGCCGCCAGGTGTCCGCCCGCCGAGCCGCCCGAAGCTATCAATTTTTTCGGATCTATACCAAGCCGCCCGGCGTTTCGGCGCATCCAGCGTACGGCGCTTCGTGCATCCTCGACGCACTTGTCGGGCGTTACACCGTCCCGGCTCTTGACGCGATAGTCTGCCCGGGCGGCAACCATTCCGCGGCCGGCGAGGTATTCGGCCTGAGTTTGGAATTGCTCGACTCTGCCGCCGGTCCAGCCGCCGCCGAAAAAGAAGATGATGCCGGGGCGGGAATCGCCTGCTTTCCAGCCGGGGGGATAATGGATATGAATCTGCAGATCTCTGTCGCCGATGGTCTTGTATGTCATGGTCTTGACGTCCGGCGTCACTCCAGCGGCGAAAACCGTGCCGCCCAGAAAAATGATTAACGTTGCCGATATGGCCATAATGACTTTGAGTGCCTTACCGAACGGATTTCCGATTTCTCTTTTCATATTTTTCTCCTTTGAATTACACCTGCCTGAAGTCATTTTACGGATTTTGCCGCTAAAATCACCTAAAATATGAATATTCATTCCCAAACGTCCCCATCTGCACACAATTTCCGCGTGCGTCAGATATTATGATGAGTAGTAATTTAAAAAGCCAAGACAACAGTTGCTTTTCCGGGATAAAGTTGGTAGCGTTATGTATTGTGCTTTGATTGTATCGCCAATTAGAAATCGCAAATATATGGAGAACGATTATGAAGTCTCTCACACGCCGCACATTTTTAAAGGGTTCGCTGGTTGGTGGAGCAGCCGCAGCGCTTGCGCCTTATTCCCGCGTGCTCGGCGCCAACGATGATATTCGCGTGGCCGTAGTGGGTTTTCGCAGCCAGGGCAGCAATCATATCAAGTGGTTCGGAAAGATTCCCGGCGTCCGGGTGGTGGCCCTTTGCGATGCCGATCGGAATTTAATCGATCGCGAGGTCGGGAAATTAAAAGAACGCAACGAAAAGGCCGATACCTATGTGGACGTCCGCAAGCTGTTGGAAGACAAGAATATCGATGCGATTATTACCGCCACGCCGAATCACTGGCATTCGCTGATAACGATCTGGGCTTGTCAGGCCGGCAAGGACGTTTACGTCGAAAAGCCGGTCTCGCACAATATCTGGGAAGGGCGCAAGATGGTCGAGGCGGCACGGAAATATAACCGGATTGTGCAGGGCGGAACTCAACGCCGCTCCGATGAGGGCCTTGCCGAAGCGATTGAATACATCCGGCAGGGCAATCTTGGCAAGATACTTCGCGCTCGCTGCTACTACTTCAGCCCTCGCGGCCCCATCGGCAAAGTCAACGGTCCAGTGCCGATTCCCAAAGGCATAGATTACAACCTCTGGACAGGTCCGGCCACAATGGCTCCGCTGATGCGAAAGAATCTGCATTACGACTGGCATTGGCAATGGCTTTACGGCAGCGGCGACCTTGGTAACAACGGTATACATTTCCTCGACGTCTGCCGCTGGGCGCTGGGCTATAAGTCGCTGGCGCCAAGAGCGATGAGTTTCGGCGGAGAGTTCCTCTGGGATGACGACAGGCAGACCCCCAACAC
>CBDVBU010000363.1:0-4147 GCA_965372295.1 uncultured Phycisphaerae bacterium | reverse complement strand
ACGGCTGGGCCGCCCTTTAGAACGGTTGAACTTAAAATATTGGTAGATGGTCAGCCGCTGGCCGGTTGCGTCAGTGACGGATTGATAATTTCCACGCCGACCGGTTCTACGGCCTATAATCTTTCCGCAGGGGGGCCGATTCTCTCGCCTAAAATCGAGGCCGTGGTGATTACACCGATATGCCCTCACTCGCTGAGCTTCAGACCGATTGTTATAAATGCCGACAGCACAATCGAGGTTTTTGGCGTAAGAGTCAATGAAGGGACCACTATCTCTATTGATGGGCAGGTTTCGCTGAACCTGTCGATTAATGATGTTGTGAGGGTCGAGAAGGAAGATAGTGATTTTTTAATTGTGAATAATCCGCTTCGGAGCAAATGGGATACTTTAGCTACTAAACTCAGTTGGGCAGAAAAGCCGAAGTACAAGGAATACCCGAACGAGTAGTTACTTCGGACAGATGCAGGTTACCCAATTGGGCGGTTTTAAGGTATTTGGTATCATGAAGAATCGGATGTTCATGATCGCAGTAGTATTGTCGGCTGTACTTTCTTGGCCGACAAGCTGGTCGATAGAAAATCCGGGGATCGGCAATCCGGTTGGCCCCAGCACAGTACCTCCGAGCACTTACCGCAGTGGTCTTGTGAACAATCCTGCTCCTATAGATACGAGTGGAAATTTGTTAATTACCGGCAATGTGCGTCGCGGCAGGCACTTCCGCGGCGATGTGCCATACCAATCGACTACAAGTTTCGGTTCGAGCCTCGGTTCATCGGCGCTTAGCTCTTTCTTGAGAGACACAGCCGGCTCGGAAGATTTGAAGACGTATTCCAATAAATACGGAACTCAGCCTTATTATTCTCCGAGCGAAACTGTCACGACTATGATGCCGGGCCGGTCCGAGATTTTCAGACCGGCAAGTACAAGAATGAGCACCCGTGCGCAGCAGGATACCCGCTCTGCAGGAACCGGCGTATCTGGTCTGGAGTTCCAGCCGAAGGAGCAAGCTTTATTCGGCCAGGCCGCAGCCGCTGATTCGGGTTTGCAGGGACCTACAACTCAATATGGCCCGTTGGCTCAGTCACGGTCAATGCTGGAAAGCAAATTCCCGACAAGCATGTCACTTAGTCTGCGGAATACGGAGCGATTGATACCGGCTCAAATCGGCATACGTCGACAAAGCCAAACGTCGGCTGTTGAACTGTTCAAGGAGCAGGTGCAAGACATAAGGGACAGAACGCAGTCCACAGGATGGCCAAGCCCGGACTCAACAACTGTTCCGGGTCTGGAACGCCGGGAAAGCCAGTGGGAAAAGGACGAATCTTTCAAATTCCCGAGTCAGGAGACGAACATCGAGAATCTCAGACCGAAGTTTGAGATGCAGACGTCCCCGCAAAATCGGGACGGCGATAGAAAACAAACCGCTTTCGCCCATCAAGGGATTTCCGCCACGAGCAGAGAGTTTCAAACGGCGCAGGGGCAAATTGCAGCCGGTACTATCGAGACTCTTGAGAGGACAAGAGGCGATACTTCCGGCCTGACAGGAACCGGTCGGGATCGGGAACAGGGCGACGTTCTTGAGCGGATAAGACAGCAGCTCGAAGATTTGACCAAGTCGCTCGATGCGACTATACAGAGACGTGATGCATATAAGGATGTGAGCACTGACCCTGTCGCAAAACGCGAGCAGATGTCTTTGGAATATCAGCAATACGTACCTGATTTCCGCCAGGCCGTCCCCCGCGAGCGAATTAATTCGAGGGGTGCTTTGAACTCGTATAAGCCGCATAGAGCTGAAATCAGCTTCAACGGAGAAGAGCGTGCCCCGGCAGCAGGGGGGGGGCTTAATCGAACCGATGTCGGCATGCAAACCGGTTTGGAGTTTACAGGGGTACCGAACTACGGAAATTCTCAAAAGAGAAGTTCTCCATTGAATAAACTTTCACAAGCCGACATTTCCGCTGAAGCGAACCGGATTATGGGCCCTCACAGTAGCCTTGAATCTTTATCGGGGTCTAAGTTCAATAAGCACATGCGTGAAGCCGAAGAGCATCTGAATGCCGGCAGGTACTATCGTGCAGCGAGCTGCTTCTCTCTGGCTTCTGTTTATCAGTCGGGCAATCCTCATGCCCTCGCGGGCAGGGGACATGCATTATTTGCCGCCGGTGAATACGTCAGCAGCGCACTGTTTCTTTCCAGGGCACTGGCGGTAAGTCCCGAATATCTGCTGATGAAAGTTGATCTTGTGGCCATGCTGGGCGATGAGAACAAGCTCGCCGGCAGAATTGCCGATATCGAGCAATGGCTGGCACGGAGCGGTTCGAGCCAACTGCAATTTCTGCTTGGCTATGTTTATTACCGAACAGGCCAGCTTCTCCGGGCGAAACAGGCGATTGATGCCGCCTATGAAAAGACGCCGGAGTCCCCGGCTGTACAGGCAATGAAGATTGCTATTGATAATATTTAGCGTGCAATATCTTTTTCAAGCTGGGCAAGCACGGTTCTGGCTTTTGATATCTTGTTGCCTCCCGGGCCGTTCCAGTTCAACTCGCCATTTTTCTGTAATAAACCATCGATCTTTTTGCAGGCTAAAAGGACAGTGGCGTGATTTTTATTGCCCATTACTCGCCCGATCTCGGAGGAGGACATCTTCGTATGCTTTCTCGTTAGGTACATGCTGAAATGGCGAGCTAAAGCCACGGTCCTGTTTTTCTTGGACGAGTGTATACTCGTCGGCGTGATCCCGAAAAAAGTCGCCACGGCTGATTCTATATCCGATACGTGCACAATCGGATCGCATCTTTCCATGTGTTCGATCAGAACGGCTTTGGCCATTGAAGTTGTGATTTTCTCATTTTTCAGTGCCGTAAATGCAATTAATTTCAGCAGGGCGCCTTCCAGCTCCCGCACGTTGGTGCGCATATTTTCAGCGATGTATCTTATGACACTCTCGGGAACAAGTTTATTGGCGTTTGCTTTTGTATAAGCGTTTTGCGAACCGCCCCTTTGAATATTATTTACATATTGCCTGCAAATCTGGCAGCGAGTCTCCAGGTCGGGGATGTCAATTTTAACGACCATTCCTGAGACGAAGCGGTTAACCAGCTTTTCGGATAGTTGGCCGATCATCTTCGGATGTGCATCGGAAGCAAGGACCACCTGCTTGCCGGCCAGATTGATTGTGTTGAATGTATGCAGAAATTCTTCCTGTGTTGATGGCTTGTTGGCCAGAAAATGGATATCGTCGATTGCCAGCAAGTCCGTTTTCCGCATGCGTTGCCTGAAAGTCTCAAGTTTCTTTGTCTTCAGGGCCAGGATAAACTGGTTGGCGAAATCCTCTGCCGACAGATACAGCCAATTCGTTTGGGGCCGCTTCTCACATACTGCATTGCATATCCCCTGCAGTAGATGTGTTTTGCCGACGCCATATCCCCCGTGAACAAAAAGCGGGTTGAATGGGCTTTGTTGCTCGTTGACGACGACTCTGGCGGCGTTGTAGGCCAGCTCATTTGAAGAGCCGACGACAAACGTATCCAGATTGAGCTTGAGCCTTCTCTTTTGTTGTCCACCTGCGGCGGCTCTTTTGGTCCCTCGGTCTGTCACGTAACGGGATTGATGCCGGTCCTTTTTCGTTGTTGTTGGAGAGGTGGTTTTCGAACCAGGCCTTCGACCGGAAAGCTCCGGATCGATGGTGAATGTAACTTTAGCGTTCTTGCCTGTCACCGACCGAACAGCCTGGCTGATTTCATTGAGAAAATGATTTTCAATCCAGTTTGCGATGAAAAGGTTTGGCGCACCGACTTTAAGATAATCGCCGGCGAGAATTAGCTTCGTTGAGTTCTTGAACCAGATGCGATATTTCTGCTGTCCTACTTTGTTCGCAAGAGCTTCGGTGATTGCCTGTATTTTTAGTTCCGCCTCGCTCCGGCAGGCTCCATCCTTATGACTCGCACGAAGACTTTCATCCGTGATTGTGCTTTGCATCGTTCAATCCCTGGTTCGTAATTAATTGTTTGTTTTCTATATTATTAGGCAATGAAAGTGCAAATCAATTGTGTTTTGTAAAATTTCTTTTCCACTTGTCCGAGGTTGCTGTCAGCATTGACTTTGCGCGCGAAAAAAAAATGTTTTTCACAGGTTTTACACA
>CBDVBU010000362.1:0-4168 GCA_965372295.1 uncultured Phycisphaerae bacterium | reverse complement strand
AAATAGTCTTTTCCATGAGAAAGAATATCGAGGATGATTACCATATTTATGAGATTAATATCGACGGTACACGCTTAAAGCAGCTAACTTCCGCGGTGGGCGTGGCGGATTTCGATCCATTGTATCTGCCGGATGACAGCATCGTTTTCTCTTCGACGCGTGAGCCGAAGTATTGCATGTGTAACCGTCATATTATGGGCAACCTTTTTCGAATGGATGCCGACGGAGCTAACATCCATCAGATTGGAAAGAGCACACTACACGAGGGCCATGCCGCGCTTATGCCGGACGGGCGGATACTCTACGATCGCTGGGAGTATGTGGATCGCAATTTCGGGGATGCCCAGGGACTTTGGACGGTGAACCCCGACGGCACGAACCAGTCGGTCTATTGGGGCAACAATACGTGGTCTCCCGGCGGTGTGATCGATGCCCGCGCCATCCCCGGCACTGAGAAGGTTATGTGCATTTTTGGCTCGTGCCATGACCGCCCGTGGGGAGCGCTTGCTATCATTGATCGGCGTTTGGGTATCGACGGTAGAAAGCCGGTTGTCCGCACGTGGACTGCGGATGCCGTCAACCTTGTGGCCGAGGCGGGTCCCAGGCCGGACGTGTATGGATTTGACGAGTATACAAAAGTGAATCCTAAGTATGAAGATCCTTATCCGCTGAGTGATAAGTATTTCCTCTGTTCGCGGATGACCGGCCGTGGCGAGCAGATGGGGATTTACCTGCTCGATATTTTTGGTAACGAGGTTTTGCTGCACGTCGAGGGGCCAGGGTGTTTTGATCCTATGCCGGTGGGGCGGCGGCCCAGGCCGATGACCGTCCCGTTACGCCGTGACTTCAAGAACAAAAACGGGTATTTTTACATTCTAAACGTTTATGAGGGGACACACATGGAGGGGGTGCAGCCGGGCACCGTGAAGTATCTGCGTGTGGTCGAGTCGCCTGAAAAGCGTTTCTGGACACATGCGCAGTGGGGCGGGCAGGGTGTGCATTGTCCGGCTCTGAACTGGCATAGTTTCGAGAACAAGCGTGTTCTCGGCACTGTTCCGGTAGCCGAAGATGGCTCTGCTTATTTCGAGGTGCCTTCCGACAAGTTCATCTTTTTCCAGCTTCTCGATGCGAATAAAATGATGGTGCAGTCCATGCGAAGCGGAACAATTGTCCAGTCCGGCGAGTTGACAGGCTGTGTTGGATGCCATGAGAACCGCCGTACAGCACCGCGGCAGGTTGGCGAAAAGATACCAATAGCTCTGAAGCGGCAGCCGAGCAAACTTAGTGGTTGGAAGGGAGAGCCGCGATTGTTCAGCTATGCAAGCGAGGTGCAGCCTGTTTTCGATAAGCATTGTGTCAACTGCCATGACTTTGGCCAAGAGACCGAGAGTAAGATTATTCTGGCAGGCGACCGTACTAACACATTTAATGCTTCCTATAACGAATTGTGGCGGAAGAAATATATCAAAGCCATTGGCGCCGGGCCGTCCGATATCCAGCAGCCCTATTCATGGGGTTCTCATGCGAGTAAGCTTGTCGAAGTTATTCGAGAAGGGCATTATGACGCAGAACTCAGTAGTGACGAATTCGAGCGAATAGTAACCTGGATAGACCTTAATGGGCCGTATTATCCTCGCTACGACTGTGCCTATCCGGATAATCTGACAGGCCGATGTCCGCTCGATAACAAACAGCTCAAACGTCTCACAGAGTTAACGGGTGTGCCTTTTACAAAGCTGGCCGCTCACAATCAAAATTCGGGGCCGCAAGTAAGCTTCGACCGTCCACGACTAAGCCCATGCTTAGCCAATTTCAAGGACACAAGTCATCCCGGGTATATCGAAGCATTGGCAATCATCGAATCCGGCAGAAGAATGTTGCAGCAGCGACCGCGGGCGGACATGCCGGGCTTCGAAGCATGCGAGGTCGATCAACAGCGTCAACAAAACTATACAATGCGTCAACAGGCCGAAGCACGAAATCGCAAGGCAATCCACAATGGCCAGAAGCTTTACGATTATGATTGACGATAGCCGGCTCGGTAATGTTTAAGCAAACGCCTTAGTTTCCGCCCCTTCGAGTATACGTTCACCGTATTCTGTTAGCCACATTGCAAGAGCTACAGTATCCCAACTCTGTTTTGACTACAAGACATTCTAAGCGATATTGAGCTGGGCTGTCAATAGGTATCGAGTGTGACTTTCGAGCGTGTAGGACGTCGTTAAAGCTCCTGCAGAGGCATAGAAAAAGGGCCGCAAGCGGATGCTCACAGCCCATTACAGTTTTTCATAAAAAGCCAAATTATTCAGGCTTACCTTTTGAGATAATGAGAATGCAGTCTCTGCCTTCGATTGGTGTGCCATCATTTAATACACCAGTCAAGGTCAATTCTAATTCTTCGCCATCATTGACATCGCCTAGTGCGTCGATAATATCCTGAGCTTCAAACTTCAAAGTCAAATCAAGATAACCATCCGAACCTTCTGTCGTACATTCACAGTTTTCTGCATTATCCGGCAAGGGAGTTGCAACATCTTCATAGCTACTGCGAACAGCGGGAATATTTTCTAAGAGAATAGAAGCAGGATCAATGTTGATGACGTCAAAGTCTTCCGAGCCTAAGATGGCCACAGGAAGCACTCCCTTATCCTTCACATTCAACGGATTCGGACAACTGCCAGGCTTGATGTCAATTGGCATAACTATGACTCTGATGATCTGACTTACGTCAACCCAGTCAGTCTGCATTAAACTCCAACGGGCATTCCAAACTCCTACCGGCAACGCGCCTGCGAACGCATCTGCTACTCGCGCGACCTCCTGGCCGTCTATTGAAAAGATGACCTCCGATGGTGTTCGCTCGATTGCGAATTCATGGAACTCATACCATGTCGCAGGAATTTCGACATCTAAGAGATTAATCGGAGACCCGAAAGCTGGCTGGAACCAGGCTAACGCACGAACATAGTGCTCCCGCCCCGGTGACGGATCAAGGGGGCTTAGTGTGTCAAAGTAGTATCCAGTGATCGGGCCGGTACGCTCATTTGGATTCACACCGAAGCCAAATTGATGATACTCTCCGGCGAGGCGAATTCGCGCACGAGCCATTACGCTTTGACCCATCGGCGCGAAGGTGGGGATGGAATCTATTCGCGTGTGATATCCCTGTGAATGGAGGAAGCCGCCCGCAACGTATGGCCAATGATACTGCCCGTGTGCATCGACAAATACAGCCCACTTCGATGTGTCGAGAGCCGTGCCGGTGAAGTCGTCGAAGAACAACTGAGTGCTGGTTGAGGCGCTCACAGCCGAAACGAAATTCATTACTGCCATTACACACACCATTACTACCAAAACTCTCTTCTTCATTTCTCTGTCTCCTAAAAAGGTTAACATTTACAACGTAAACGCATCTATGCTTACGACATAACTACGAATTGATCCTCTCAAAAGCTCTGCTCTTTGGGAGTGGACAAACACGGCCCGTATTCAAGGGATTCACACTCACTCCTCAATGAAACAATACTTTTATACGATTCATATTCAAGCTGTCTATTGTGGTGACTACGTAATTTTCATAACTTTTAGCCTTCAAACACTCACATGTATTTACTCATTCATTAATAAGAGCGTTTGCCGCCGGTCAAATGTTGATACTAAAATTGAAAAAAAAACCAAAGAATGTTCTTGACATGACTCTTACAAACAAGAAAAAGCAGATGAGAGCACAATATAACAAGCAAAATAATAGAGAATCAGGTATAGAGCTTCGTTTCACGGAGATTATTTTGGAATTATCTTGACGAACAACGGGTCGGTTCGTATAATATATAACTAATAGAATACAGAAGACAGGATAGCAGAAGACAGAAAACATTAAACAAATAGTAATTAGTAAATCCCTTGGTTTCTCCGGAGGGCTATTTGAAAAAACAAAACCAATTTATTTCGTACTGAGTACTGCGTGATGCGTATTGCGAAAAGGAATCTGAAAAAAACAAAGCGTGCGCCAAGCAAAGCTGGTGCGATTCAGCAGGTTTTAATCCTGCCCGGCCAAAGATTAGCCGACCGGCCGGAATGAAGGTATGCGTATCAGGAGGTAACGAATGGTGCGAAGCCATACTGACAGCGGATGGTCAGCCGCAACGAAAGTGAAGGTTTTTGAGCC
>CBDVBU010000361.1:0-4173 GCA_965372295.1 uncultured Phycisphaerae bacterium | reverse complement strand
CCTTTCTGCGGCACGTGTTTCTCCAGGTCAACCATGGAGCCCGGAGGCTCAAAGGCGACAGGGCCGTTCTTCCAGGCATCCAACGCGTTGGCTTGCTCGAGCTGTTGTGGATAGGCATCGAACATGTGACACCATGTATCGGAAAAATGGCCGTAATCACCAAGTGAATCCGCCCGCCAGCCTGTTCCTTTACTGACGGCATACCGCAGCCCCGGCACGTATCCGATCAACATCGACAACGGAGTCTCGTCCCAGTACTTCAGATACATGTCGATGATTTTGACGGCGTTTTCCTCACTGATCATCGGGACCGCCGGCTCAGTGTGTGACATGTGCCATTCGCCCCAGAATCCCACACTGCCGATGTCCATCCGAATAATATTCTGATGACCGTTGTAACGTTCTCCAAAGGCGCTGACAAGTTCCTCTTGCCTGGTCAGGAAGTACGGATCGTTGTGTTCCGGCGCCCATCCATCGCGATTGTATTTCTTGTACCAGTAACCCTTTGCTTTCTCCATGTACCATTTCGGCGTGCCCTCGTAGGGATCGGCGGCACTGGTCGGCATGAACCGCAGGGCCAGATCCTGTCCGTTCTGCTGTCCTCTCTCCAGCAGCGAATCAATCAGGTCGAAGTTATACGTGCCCTCCCGCGGTTCCAGCTTGCTCCAGTAGAAACGGAAATAGGCAATAGAACATTCCGGGTAATTCTCCGCCCTTCTGTTTCGTTCGTCCTCGTTGAAGCAGTTGAACGTTTCGAATCCTATCCCCGGATTGGTCAACACCTCATCGGTTATTTCCGGTTCGATGATAACCTTGCCGGTCCGGCGCGCCCCAGCCGCACTCCTGGCCCGGCAGTGCATTACGCCACCCAGCAAAGTGGATGACCCAAGCTTAATGAATTCTCTACGATTCATTGTCACATCCTTAGTGAAACACAATCAGCCGGCCGAGCAAATCCGCGTGTAAACTTCCATCAACTGTTTATAGTGAACTTCGGCGGAAAACTCTCTCTCGGCTTTACCCCGGGCGGCACGACCCATCTCCGAAGCAAGAGGCTTGTTTGAGAAAAGGGCATGGATGCATTCCACAAGCTCATCGACATTTCCCGGCTCGAAAAGAAGCCCCGTCCGGCCCTGCTCGATCATTTCAGGAATACCGCCAATGCGAGATCCAATCACCGACTTTCCGTATGAATACGCTTCCAGAATCGTCATGGGTGCGTTCTCATAGCATTCCGAAGGTATCACCACGAAAGCTGCATTCCGATATAGGCTCTTGAGGTCTTCTCCTGACTTGTAGCCCTCAAAGGTCACATGGAACATGCTATTGTTTCTAACGAAGGATTCATATTCGGCCCTCAGAGGTCCATCGCCGACAATTTTCACAGGCACATCCAACTTATTCGCAGCTTTGAGTAAAGTCAGAATCCCCTTTTCACTTGAGAGTCGACCGACAAACAGCGCATAGATGCCTTCTTGATAGCTCGGTTCATGTTCCGCGGAGTTTACAAAATTGGGAATATGCACCAATCTGTCTTCGGATATTCCATTTTCTGCGTGTTTCCTGAGGGAAAAAAGACTCGGACAAATCAAGTAACGTATGCTGTCGTACTTACCAAGCCACTTGTTAAGATAAGATTCAGCGCAGTAGATTGAAGAGGCAACGAAACTTTCTTTATGGCATCGGTTTAACAGACAGTATATGAATCTGCCCCCTCTGCAATCTTCGCAGACTTTGCCCCTGTTGAGCGTGAGGTATGAAGGGCAGATTAGCTTATAATCGTGAAGTGTCATAACAACGGGTACACGTTCTCTTTGCGCTTCGTCAAGTATGGAGGTCGTAAGACCACCGTAGATATTATGTGCGTGCACTATATCCGATTCGGACTTTTCCAGGAATCTAAGAAAGCTTCTACCCGCTCGACGGTCGTACATGATGCTAAGCGCGGTCGGCACTTTTCTAAGCAGGGAGCCATTTCGCCAATCCGTCAGAGGCGGGAAACAATCAGAGTATTCCGAATATTCGTTGTTCGGATGCGTTTGTGAGAATACGGGCACATGATGACCGTTCGCTTCCAGAATCCTCTTTTCCTCGAACAAAACGCGCTCGGCGCCGCCTCTGATGTAGTAGTAGTTGTTTGCCATTGCAATGCGCATTATTACACTTTCACAGTGCAGAGATTACCCGACTCGGTTGGGGGCTTGTTTTGAGCACTTGCCAAAAAGAAGGTGAAAATGCTCATAAAGAACAGATTGTCCATATTGTTCTCACTGAAGCAGTATATTGCGATTGCAACGATGCAATATCTATATCTCCAGTCGATTCGGCGATAAACGGTCAGAAAGAAAGCTATGTACAATGTGAGCCCGATGATGCCCTGTTCCATCAGAACTCTCAAATAATCGTTATGAGGGACCTTGTACAAAAGCAAACCCGATGCGCCGATTCCGTGGCCGCAAAGTAACTGGACTGTATTCGTATCTGCGATAACATCGACGCACGAGCGCCAATGCGAAATCCTCCAAATCCCCGAACAGTCACTGGCGCCGTACATACTCATCAGATTCCCATAGTCCAATTCATAGCCCGAAGCGGCCAAAGGTAGTTCGTGCCAAACCAAAGAAAGCTGGGTAACAATTCTCTTCACTATAGGGACATCCATAAACATGTGGATTATCAGCAGACATCCCAGCAGGACAAGAGCCATCCCGATGAGTACCAGTATCCACTTATTCCTGTACCTGCGAAAAGACTTCAGCAACACGAAGGATTTAAACAGCATCGCGCCGAGATATGCCAGGATGGCTCCGCTCGTACCCGATAATAATAAAAACAGAACGAGAATCGCATGGATCGAGATATTCTTTGCCCTGCTATCTTTCTCCTCATTAATCAAAAACAACAATGTCATCATCGTAAGACTAAGATTGTTCGCATTTGCGAAGAAACCCGACATACGCATCACATCATCCGTCTCGCTGACGCCTGGTACAATGAACGATACAATGCCCATGAGTAACAAGACGAAAACAAAAACTGTGCGAAATGGTGTCGAATAGATTGGGGCAAGGCCCATACTGAAAATAAAAATATACAGGATACAAATCACAACGTGCTTGAAAAGGTTGTGAAATACGGTATTTGTCGGGTCATACAACGTTGCGAATATCGACAGCAGCAGAATGCAGAGCACGAGCAGTACACTCTTGTCGACACTTACAGCCATGATGCTCCTGCACCACGCGATACAAACGCAAAGAAACATTACTGCGCCGCCAATAACAAGGAAGCCACGTGCATTAAGAATGAGCGCGCCGATAGCAATCATGCTATAGACAAAGAAACCAACTGCTGGTAATCTCCACCCAAGCACTGTTGGCTGTTGTATCACAGTGGTTGATATATTGGATCCGCGAATAATCATACAAATTATCCTGAAGAAAACTGCCGCTTTGGCATTTCTCACTTCTACCTCTTATAGCTTTATTTTTCTCGAAGCGCTAAGGGTGTTTCTCTTGGGTTGATCGATGGGGCCCGTTTCCAACGGAACTTCAAGCTTTTCACAAGTCTTTCACGTTCCCGTGATGTCAGGCTGAAACACCAGGCACTGATACAGGTCAGCGCCATGGAAAATACCACCATCGCTGCAATACTCGTCCAAGACGCGGGAGAGTGAAAGTACTTCCAGGTGCTTATCACAATTACGGTCGGCGCGCACCCTAACAACGCAGGCCACCAAATCCTGACAATAGTCTCCCGCATCGATATTTTCATTTTCATGTTGAAGTAGATTGGCAAGACAATACCGAATATCAATGCCATCGGCACGCAATTCGACCATGCGATTCCGAGCAATCCCAAATTGAATACCTTTACTGAGACGATCGAGGCCGAGATGCAGAGCAGCCCCGTCACCACGGTTATAAGGCCAAAAAATCTATGGTCCCCTTTCCCGACCAGCACCAGAAAATTGCTGTATTGCGCCAATCTAAAACAGTGTCCAACCGTCAGAATGGCCAGTACGACGCCCATGCTGTTGATTACGCTTGGGTCCTGAAATTTTCCACCAACCCATACATGCAGAAACTCCCTGCCCATCACAATCAAAAAACATCCAGCCGGAACAATCAAAAGCAGGCTGTATTTTTGCATGAGAAACGAGATCTCACGCAC
>CBDVBU010000360.1:0-4181 GCA_965372295.1 uncultured Phycisphaerae bacterium | reverse complement strand
GTAGCGCCCGATGGTTCGGTTATGGTTACTGTGACACCTGCGATTTCGCTCGATTCGTTCAATCCGATCCTTCTCGATATGGTTAAGGAGATTTTTGGGGATTTTGCGAGCTGGCGGCACACAAAAGAAGAAAACGTCCGGCTGCGGCAGGAAAACTTCAAGCGCATGCAGGAAACGGGCACCTACGAGGCACAACTGGATTATATTCGCAAACGCCTTTCCGAGGAGCCGGCCTATCAGACTTTTTTTGTGCTCGACGCAGGCACGGGTAAGCAGAAATTTGTTGCCCCGATTGTATACGCAGAGAGTATGAACGGAACCGGCGCCCCGCCTGTTGTCACGCCGGACGGCAGAGTCATCGTCAAATTTCGGGCATTGCTGCGCAGTCGCTACGAGCATTACTCGCCGTTTCTGAATGTTGGGTGTCTCGATACATCCACAGGTCACATTACGCCGATTATGGATCAGTCGCGCACATACGGCTGGCACGATAGCCTGCTGCTCGTACACGATGAGCAGTGCCAGCTTGTCGTGGCCGGGCGCGTGCTGATCAATACGCATCAGAACAATGTAAATGCAATGGATCTGGATACTTTAGAGGGATATCCGGAACCGTTTTGCCGCAATATCCACGAGCCAAAGGCCGGTGAGGCGGCCGGTATATGGGCGACTCTTCTTCGCGGCCGGACGCTTGCTGTAGGTAAAGAATGGCTGGCGCGGGGCACTGCTGTCTATGGGGGCGGCTCAGTGATCGATATGCCCGTTTCCATCGCCGGAGATAGCTTTTATTACATCCCGACTCACGAGATCAATGCCGGTGCAGCTGTGATTGCCTACGGGATGAAAGCCGATGGCAAGGCCGGCAAGGCATCTGAAACACCCAGTGCCGAATTCACCGAGGACGAATGGAAGAAAGTCCGGCAGTTCCCCTGGGATTGGGATACGTGTGAAATGCCAAGACTGAACCAACTGCTTAAGAATCTTCCAGGCAAAATATATGGCACACGTCAGCAGCCGCTGACTAAGCAGACTGCCGGATCGGTCAGTCGTACAACAGATGAACGGCTCGACCGGTTCATCTGGGAGATGCCCACGGTGGAGTTTGCAGATCCGAGCGATGGCTCAGTCCTCAGGAAAGAGCTTTCCCGTTCTGTCAGAGAACTGATCTCGAAAGATTGGCGCCCTCTTGTTTTTCCGCCGGGAAAGCATCCAAGAGAGGCTTATCGGTTTTTTACCGAGCCGACCGAGACCCTTTTGACCCTCGCTCGGGCGTACAAATATCTCGACGGAAAGCTCCAGCAGAAAGTTAAGCGATACATTGCGAGAATGAGCCGCCCCGGCGGTGTGCTGGATGGGCCGACGGGACGGCGTACGTATGAACCGGATGCAGGCGAGATTCGCTCCTTGTATAATATACCCGCTGAGCGGCTGTTTCGAGTGAACGATGATATTACCCGGCAGGCAATTGCAAGGCTGTATCCGCTGTGGCTCTGGGCGCATGTGACAGGGGACTGGAGCAGGGTTGAGGGTGACTGGAAGAGTTTACGGGAACTTATCGCCGAAGCGCCAAATAAAATGGAGGAAGATTGCCGCAACGGCTATCTGGCGGGGCTGATTGCCTATTGTCGAATGGCGAAACGGATGCGTGATAATACTGCGGTTGAAAAGGGCCTGACCACAACTCGCGCAGCTCTTCGTGAACGACTGGCTTTCGAGTTTGCTCATACGCGTGGCGGGCTCATCACACAAGTGCCGGTTTTGCGCTCGATTTTCTCACGCTGGAGACACCTGACACCAGAAGTTGGCCGCTTTTGTGCCAGTTATGCGGGGCAGACACACAAGAACATGATGGATGTTTGCGTTGATTACCATCGACCGACATGGCATCTGGCATGGGGTGTTGAGACGATGTGGCGCAATGAATGTCCTTTTGCATTTCCGACGATGTCTGCTGAAGTTTTTACTGCGAAAGCTCTAATTCTTCGCGAACCGGCTGCAAAGCTCATAAGCTATCTCGACATTCCCTGGTGTAAGGCCGACCTGTTTTACATTCAAAAACTTGTCTTATGTATCGAGGCCCAAGGCAAAGTTAACTGGCAGAGCGAATCAATTTAGAAATAGCACGATAATTATCGAATCTATCTTTGCCTGTTGTTGGAACTTAAACGCTCTCGCAATTAAGGATTATTCTAATCCTAAGCTGGAATTCTACAACAAACAAGCGATATTTTCGGACATATAGGAATTATTACTCATGGTTTTACGACCGACCGTCCGATATAAACATAGTAATGGATTTATTTGAGGGTATTTGCTTGTGAAAATCGGATTCAGAAGGAGTGTTTATGCACAGGAATTGCCTGCCGGCAACTATATTGTAATGATGCTGGCGACGGTAACATTTGCAATTCAGATGATCGGCGATCCCAAACAGCAGTATTTGAATGGCTTTATTTTGAAGCAATTTACTTTCTCTTCTATGTTTGGCTACATGTGGCTTCACATGAGTATGGCGCATATTGTCGGAAATCTCATAACGCTCTGGATATTTGGTCGCCGTGTAAGTCTCAAAATAAGCGATGCGAGCTATGTTCTTTCGTATATTTTATTAGGAATCGCTTCGGCTGCCGTACATGTTTCTTACGATGGCCGCCCGACTATCGGTGCAAGTGGTGCCATTATGGGTGTTCTTGGGATGCATGTTGTTCTTTGTTTCAGGCAATTTGGTGTTTTGGGTCCCTGGTTAATTTTGATCTGGTTTCTGTTAAATTTAACTGCCGGTATTATCGGGGGTTATTCCACAACATATATGGCGCACACCGGTGGATTCTTGGCCGGTATGATTCTGGCGACCCTGCTTATAATCTTCAAAGTAGCTAAATGTGATGATACAGGCCAATCCCTTTTACTAATTATTAAACCTTCTTTGTATCAAACCGGTCTATATGAGAGCGCCAATTTGTCACAGGAAGCGTTATCTATATCGAGAAGAAGACCGTGGATTACTACCCGTATTAGTTTCAAGGTAGACGAAGTAAAATCAGGTAAACAAGTTCAACAAGGCAAAAAACCGGTATTAGGGTAGAGATTGCCCCAATTTAAGGTCCTACCGCAAAGTTTTAACAAGAAACCTGTTAGTTTAAAGCATCAAATATATCTTACCAAGGTTTTCTAAAAGTCCATTATTTTGTTCTTAAATCATTCTAAAAGGTTTTCGGAACAAAGATTTCTGTTCTTTCCAGGTAATTCTTTCCCTTAGTTAAAAAGTGGATTACAATCTTAGTTCCCTAAATTCCCCACACTCTATTTATTGCTTATATTTCCCAAAAATTTCCTTGACGTTTCACTCTCTTTTTTGTATAATAGAAATATTGAAATAATGTGCGGGAGAAGAATGCCTTCGGCCGCGTATAAGAAGGGTAGCTAAAGGTTTGTACGTACTGTATATAGATACGTTTTCAAAGGGGGCGGAGATGGTGTTGTTAAGGATATTAGGTGCTTGTATGCCTTTGCTGTTTTTGATAAATAGGGCAAACAGGATAAAGGCGGCTGGTCATATTATTAAGTTTTTGGTTGTAAGCTGTTCGTTTTCAAGTTTTCATAGGCACATAGTCTCCGCACATCAGATAACTGGAATGTGCGGTTATTTATATTGTAGCTGTTTACTACGGCGATTTCTTACACTTGGTTACTGCTCAATCCCAATGTTTAGGATCGGAGGAGAATTGAATGATTTCAACAAGTGATATATCCCAGGCTTCCGGGAAAAAAGCCAACGTCCGTTTTGGTGAATTGCTTTTATCCAAAGGGTTATTGAACCGCAGAGAGCTGACAGAAGCGTTAAATGAGCAGCGTAGTCAAGGCGGACGACTCGGCGAGATATTAGTCAAGCTCAAAATGGTGAGCGACGAGGATGTTAGAAGTGCTTTAGCCGAACATTTCGCAACAGAGCATGTCCATTTGGATGGTAAAGAGATTGATATGAACATAGCGCGTTTGGTTCCGGAGGTTCTCGCCAAGCGATTCAATCTTGTTGCTATCGATGAGAAGGATGGCAAGGTTTTGGTGGCTATGGCCGATCCGCTTGACGTTATTGCCGCCGATACTATAACTATGAAAACGGGCCGGGAGATTCAGCCGGTTCTTAGCTCGCTTCGAGAAATTCGTCAGACGATAGAGAA
>CBDVBU010000359.1:0-4183 GCA_965372295.1 uncultured Phycisphaerae bacterium | reverse complement strand
TTGGCTTATGTCGTTTTTATGACCTTGCTGCCGGCCGCAGAACATTTCGGCTCGGTTGTCATCTTAAAATTCTCGCCCCTCGGTTATGTGCTCTCAGGCGCCTTCGGGCTTTATGTTATACTCAAAGCGCGGCGCCCGGCACTTACGAAATTACCCGGCTGATTGCCGGCAAAAAGAGATTTAAAACCCGTTTCGAGTCAATACTGGGCAAAATGCACGCCGTTTCATTCTTTTTTTAACATTTTTTACACAAATCAGGTTTTGGGTGGTTAATATTAAATGAAAACTGAACATGTTTGAGTTTTGTGAAAAATTGGAGCGTTAAAATGAAGCAAAGCGAGCGTTTGGAGATCTTTGAAAAGGTAAGAGCCGAGCATTCGGTGTTTCTGCTGTCGGTCCTCTGGAAGCTGACCGGCGACAGAGAGCTGTTCACCGAGGCGATGCAATATACGCTGATGGGAATGTGGCGGCACATCGAGAAGCTTAACGGCAGAAAAGCGGGAGCTTATATCTACAGGATCGCACTGACGGCCAACTCCAGGGCCTGGCGAAACAGAATCGGCAGAAACGGTGATTTTGCCCGAAGCCGAATCGACATCGACACGGACCCGAGCGAGATACTCGGCAGGGTTGAACTGACGGCGAAAGTAAGAAAAGCCATCAGCCGGCTTCCCGACAAGCAGGGCAGGGCAATAGTAATGCGATACCTGGAGCAGCATGATTACGAAACAATTTCTGAAAAGTTGTGCTGCTCAAAAGCTTCTGCAAGGTCACACGTATCGAAGGCTCTTACAGCATTGAAAGACAAATTGGTAACTTTAGCTTAAACGGGAGTAAGAAAATGAATACAGATAATATCGAAGAAATCCTGAAAAATATCGGCACCGAGGAGATACCGGCCGACGTGCACAAAATCGCTCAGGAAACCTCCAATAATTTCAGCAGTTCTCTAAAGCAAACAAGACAATCGAAACGACTTATTTTATTGGAGCAAATCATGAAAAGTCGAATATCAATACTGGCCGCTGCGGCGGTGATAATTATTGCAGTGCTTGTATGCATGCGAAATTTTGGTGGGTCGATTGATTTGACAGGTACGGCACTTGCAGAAACGATGATGGAAACTATGCAAAAAATGCCCTGGATGCACGTCATTGGCCAGGAAGAAGGCAAAACTTCCGAAGCCTGGCTGTCTTTTGTATCAAAAATCATCATAAAGAAGGGGGGAAACGGGATAGTATCATATACTAAGTATGGCGAAAACAAGAGATATGTATATGCCCCCAATACCGAAACCATTTATGGCTCCGATATATCCGGCGAGAGCTTTGCTTACGGCGCTGCTGGTCCTCTCGAGTTGTTTGAACAGCTTCTCCAAATGGAAAAAGATAAAGGAGCGAAAGTCACTCAGACGAAAGTTGAGATTTGGGAGGTTACAAAATCAACAGAGAATACGGTAATAAAGGCAAAACTCTTTATAGATATCAAAAAACATTTACCAATAGCTATGGAAATTAAGGCGACTTGCGATGGTACAATTGTACAAGACACAAACATAAGTTTTGAATATCCTGAAAACGGCCCTGAAGATATCTATGAACTCGGAGTCCCAAAATCTGCGCCGGTGGTGGATAGTTTGCCGCCTCGCTAAACATAAGGTGAGCAGATGATTTGAATTTTTCTACAGGCCGGGCTTGTTTGCTCGGCCTTTTTTGTGTTCTTTTGGGGGCAGAACTGCTTATTACACAAAGAAAGAATAAATTCCAGCATAAAAATTTTATTTTCCTTATACTAAAACAGTCCGCTGAGTTGTTTTATAAGCGACAATCGATTGTTCTGAATTCAGGAAAGTCACTTTTCGATGCTGGAAGATAAGCTGCTCATATTGAAGTTCAATCGCGGCAACCGCGAAGCTCTCCGGAGCATCTATGAAAAGTACAAAAACGATCTGGTAACGTTGGCGGTTGCTCTTCTGACTGATGTAGCTTCCGCCGAGGATGTTGTGCACGATGTGTTTGTGTCCTTTATCGAGTCCAGGCGGAAGTTTCGACTGACAGGAAATCTAAAAGGCTATTTAGCAACTTGTGTTGCCAATAACGCACGGAACAGAAATAAGGCCGGGCGAAGACATCAGAATGCCGAAGCGGGCGAGGTTATGCCGGATACAAACCGGCCGGATGCCGCCGCGATGTTCGGCGAAGAATTGCGCCGGTTGAGCTTGGCGCTTAGCCAGCTTCCATACGAGCAGCGAGAAGTCTTGCTCCTGCATTCTTACAGCGGGATGAGATTTAAGGCGATCGCCAAACAGCAGAACGTTTCGATCAATACCGTGCAGGGCAGATACCGGTATGCATTGGATAAACTGCGGTCAATGTTAGATGGTGAGGTGAAAAAATGAGACCGGCAGATAACGTAAATGATTTGATGAAAAAACTACAATTGAAAGCCAGCGGCGATTTAGACAAAAGAGTGAACGATGATATCTCCAGAGCGCTGGCCGAATCAGATAAAACAAAATCGGCTGTTATACAGCCGAAGATAGGGAGTACAATTATGAAAAGTCCAATTGTAAAATTAGCCGCTGCGGCGATGATTATTATTGCCCTGGTTGTCCTGGGATTATTTGAATTCATCGGCGCCGAAAACACTTCCGGCGTCGTCTGGGCTGAAGTCGCCAGGAAAGTCCAAGCCAGCCGGGGTTTAATCGTCCGATGTACGGATCTCAGTCCGTCTAATGAAGATGACTATACAATCACATACACCTCACCGAGATACTGCCGAAAGGACTTCTACAGAGACGGGCAGATTATCCGGACCGGATATGTAGACTTCACAAGCTCCGACACATATACGCTCGTAGATGTCTTTCACATGCGCAAACATTCCCTGACTACCACGTATAAGAAAAGCGAGTATCAACTCTTCCTGGAGTTGCGCGATGACTGGACGAATCCCGGTTTCTTAGTACAGATGATCCTGTCCGGAGAGCACAGTAAACTCGGACAAAAAACCATCGAGGGATTATTGTGTGAAGGTATCGAAACGACCGACCCGGCTTGCCTTGGCCCCTTGCCGGAACCGGTCAACAATCTTCAAGTGGAATTCCGATTGTGGGTCAGCGCCGAAACAGGGTATCCCGTTCTGTACGAGAGTAAAATGAGTGGCGAGTATGAAGGAGAGGTGTGGGAATCAGAGAGCGTAATGGACCAGTTCCAGTGGGATGTGGAGCTGGATCCGGGCATCTTCGAGCCGAACATCCCGCCGGACTACGAGGGGATCACAAGGCCGGGGATCGTAGAGCTATAGCAGACAAATCCAAACGCCATATAATCCAAAAGGCCGGGCCGATTGCAGGCTCGGCCTTTTTTATGTACGTTCGGGGCGGAAAGAAAATAATTCATTTTCTTTAGACCCGGATACGTGTTCCAATTGTTATATTAGCGACAAACGTTTGTTGCTGAATCAATTTGGCGGGCCTAATGGAAGACAAGCTGCTTGTTATTAGTTGTAAACGCGGGAGCACAGAAGCTCTCGCGCGGATCTATGAAAAGTACAAAACCGATATGCTTGTTTTGGCGATGGCCCTGTTATACGATACAAGTGCTACCGAGGATGTTATGCACGATGTTTTTCTGTCTTTCGTTCTGAATATCGAGAAGTTTGGCTTAACCGGCAGCCTCAAAGGCTATTTGCTAACCTGCGTCGCGAATCGCGCACGGAACTTGAATAAGGCAAAACATCAGCAGAGCGTAGAATTAGACCCGGCAGAGCCTGTTAGTTCCGGTTCTGATGAGCCGCTGCGAGCGATTATGTGCAACGAACAATTGCAGCAATTGAGCAGTGCAATGGCGCAACTGCCGTACGATCAGCGAGAGGTAACCATGCTGCATTTTCAGACTGGGATGACGTTCAGGATAATGGGCAAATCGCTCGGCATTTCAGCCAACACCGCCAAGAGCCGGTATCGCTACGGACTCAACAAGCTGCGGTCAATTTTCGAGAATGAGGTAAAAAATGGAACCAGCAGATAAAATTAAAGAGCTGATAAACAAATCGGATGCTAAAACCACTGCCGAGGTAGATAAGAGAATCCTTGCCGGCGCTTCGGAGCATCTGGAAAAATTAAGAGAAAAGTACCTGGCTGCAGGAGGGGCCGGAGTCTGGAGAATAATTGTAAAAAGCC
>CBDVBU010000358.1:0-4184 GCA_965372295.1 uncultured Phycisphaerae bacterium | reverse complement strand
AACGAGTGCGTAATCCATTCGAAGCTCGGCAATAAATGCAGAGTCCGCTCAAGTGGACCTATCCGGGTGACCGATGAAAGCGGACCCATCAGCGTCACAGAGCTTGAAGAAAACGTTGTTCAATTCGATACGAAGGCCGGTCGGACGTATGTAGTGGCACGGGCTTCCAGCCCGTGAAAGGGACCCTAAACGCCGTCTTTAGCGTTTGGGAACCCAAATACATGGCCAAGATGGCCATGCCACCGATACAGAAAATCCACTGTAATAAATCAAAGAGAGCATGAAATGAAGAATCAAAAAGCAGCAGTCGCAGCATTTGTTCTTGTGGGTATTCTTTTTGCAGGATGCTCCGTACACGGCACCCAGTCAGTCAGCCAAAGTGATGACCAATGGAACCACCTGAAGTTATGGTACAACAAACCGGCACAAAAATGGACCGAAGCGCTGCCGGTCGGAAACGGACGCTTGGGAGCAATGGTTTACGGCACAGTGGAAACCGAGCGGTTGCAGCTCAATGAAGACACACTCTGGGCGGGTCAGCCTGTAAACCGGGACCGTGTCGGGGCGTACAAACACCTGCCCGAGGTCCGGCGGCTCATCTTCGAAGGAAAATATGCCGAGGCCCAGAAAATAATGCAGCGTGAGTTTATGGGCCCGCGACTGATCCGCAGCTACCAGACACTCGGCGATCTGCGTCTGCGATTCGGCGACAACGGGCAGGTGACTGATTATCGCCGGCAACTCGATCTGGACACCGCCACTGCAACCGTCACGTACCGGCTCGGCGATGCCACTTTCACTCGCGAGGTCTTTTCAAGCCCCGTCGATCAGTGTATCGTAGTTAGACTATCGTGCGATAAGCCGGCACAAATCACCTTCGATGCGAGCCTTTGGCGACCCGAGGATTTCACTGTCGAAACCGTCGGACGGGACCGCATCGCGCTCAAAGGCCAGGCTACAATGAAGGGCGAACATAAGGGCGTCAATTTCGAGGCTTGGCTGAAGATTATTCCCGAAGGCGGAAAGCTGACCGCAACAGATGAAGGCCTGCGGCTGGAAAATGCCGATGCGGCAACACTTTTAATCGTTGCGGCGACAAACTATCGAGGCGACGAACCTCAGACGGTCTGCGAAAAGCAATTGGCCGCGGCTGGCAGGAAAAATTATTCCAAATTGCGGCGGGCGCACCTTGCCGAGCACAGGCGACTTTTCCGAAGGGTGGCGCTGAATCTCGGCGACACGGACGCGTTGGATAAGCCGACCGATGAGCGTTTGCAAGCCATGAAAGACGGTGCCGACGATCCGGCCCTGTGCGCTCTGTACTTCCAGTTCGGCCGCTACCTTCTGATATCCAGCTCGCGCCCCGGCTGCATGCCGGCCAACCTCCAGGGCCTATGGAATGAGCACATCAAAGCCCCGTGGAACTGCGATTACCACATCAATATCAATGTCCAGATGAACTACTGGCCCGCCGAGGTCTGCAACCTGGCCGAATGTCACGAACCTTTCTTCGATCTGACCGACAACCTTAGGCCCCGCGGCAGAAAAACCGCAAAGGACGTTTACAACTGCCGGGGCTTCGTGGCCCATCACACGACGGATGCATGGTTCTGGACCAGTCCCATCGGAAACGTAGGATACGGAATGTGGCCTACCGGCGCTGCATGGTGCTGCCAACATCTTTGGGAACACTACGAATTCGGAGGCGATCGGAAATTTCTGCAAAAGCGGGCCTTTCCGATTATGAAAGAAGCCGCCGAGTTCTTCATCGATTTTCTTGTCGAAGACCCAAAAACAGGCAGACTGGTTTCAGGTCCATCCATATCGCCCGAAAATCGTTTCCGAACACCTGACGGCAAAAATTCTAATCTGACGATGGGCCCGGCAATGGATCAGCAGATCGTTTACGACCTGTTTACAAATTGCATTGAAGCGGCGAAGATTCTTGGCGTCGACGATGATTTTGTCAAACAGGTCAAAGCCGCCCGCAGCAATCTGGCCGGCCCTCAAATCGGCTCGGACGGAAGACTCATGGAATGGACAGAAGAGTTCGAGGAACCTGAGCCCGGCCACCGGCACGTCTCGCATCTTTTCGCACTACACCCGGGCAAACAGATTTCCGTTACCGGCACGCCGGAACTGGCGGCCGCGGCACGAAAATCGCTCGAATACCGCCTCTCGCACGGCGGCGGTCATACCGGCTGGAGCAGGGCTTGGATAATCAACTTTTGGGCACGACTGCGAGACGCAGAGAAAGCACATGAAAATGTGCTGGCGCTGTTGCGAAAGTCAACGCATTCCAACCTCTTCGACAATCATCCGCCCTTCCAGATCGACGGCAACTTTGGTGGCGCCGCCGGACTGGCGGAGATGCTGCTGCAAAGCCACGCAGGCGAGATTCATCTGCTGCCCGCACTGCCGAAGGCCTGGCCGAACGGTTTGGTCAAAGGTCTGCGCACCCGCGGCGGCTTCGAAGTGGACATCGCATGGAAAGACGGTAAACTCGCTGAGGCGACCATACGTTCTATGTCAGACAACAGGTGCAGACTACACGCCAACGAGCTTGTACGCGTGACATCCGACGGCAAACCGGTCAAGCCCATCGGCAAATGGACTGTTATCAAGTTCTCAACGAAGGCCGGCCAAACGTATCGCGGTCACCCCGTGAGATAGGTAAAACCGTTATCTCACAGGGTAAAGCGGAAAATTAAGTGCCCTTATGGAATTGATCCTGGGGATAACCTGGTATGTTGCTCTTCTGGTCGCTTTGACCTGCCACGAGGCCGCCCACGGCTTTGTGGCACTGAAACTCGGCGACCCCACGGCCTATCGCCAGGGCCAGGTTACGCTGGACCCTGTGGCCCACATCAAAAGAGAGCCATTCGGTACGGTGGTCATGCCCATCCTTTCTTTTATTTTTGCCGGCTGGATGATCGGCTGGGCCAGCGCTCCTTACGATCCTCACTGGGCGCGGCACAACCGGCGAGGCGCCGCCCTGATGGCTCTGGCCGGGCCGGTCGCCAATCTGATTCTCGTCGTGTTAGCGGGCCTGGCAATTCGTGCCGGCATGCTGCTCGGAGTCTTTTACGCTCCCGAATCCATTACATTTGAACAGGTCACTGCCGCGGCATCGCCCGGCTTAGCAAACTCGGCTTCAGTCGCCGTAAGTATCATCTTTTCGCTGAACCTGATTCTTTTCGTCTTCAATCTTATCCCGCTGCCTCCACTTGACGGCAGTGAAGTGCTCACACTGTTTTTAAGCGACAGGGCCGCCGAACGCTATGCAGCACTATTGCACCAGCCGGGTTTTCGAATCATCGGCTTGGTTGTAGCGTGGCGGCTGATGGATGTGGTCTTAGGCCCGGTACATTTGCTGGCTCTGAATATTTTGTATCCCGGCGCCGGCTATCACTAAACATCGAAATATCAGTATTGATAAACGGTCAATATCTTACTATGCTATGGGGTAAATATTGAAATTTAGGGAACGCATTATGCAGAAGCGAAGGTTAGGAAATACGGATTTGGAGTTCACGACGGTTGGCCTGGGCACCTGGGCGATAGGCGGGCCGTGGCAGTACGGTTGGGGACCGCAGGACGACGATGAGGCGATTGGCGCGATTTTGGCGGCGCTTGAGGCGGGCATCAACTGGATAGATACCGCCCCGGCATACGGACTGGGCCATTCCGAAGAACTCATCGGGCAGGCGCTTAAGCAGGTGAGCGAAAGACCGCTGATAGCAACAAAATGCGGAATCCTGTGGAACCAAAAAAAGGAAAAAGTAAGCTGTCTGAAGCGGCAGAGCATCCGGGACGAATGTCACGCCAGCCTGGATAGACTCGGCATCGATGTCATCGACCTCTACCAGTTGCACTGGCCCGAACCCGATGAAGACCTCGAAGAGGCCTGGGAAGAAATGACCAGGCTTCTCGATGAGGGCAAGGTTCGATACCTCGGCGCATCTAATTTCACCGTCGAGCAAATCGAACGCGTGCAGAAGATTTACCCCGCCGTCTCGCTCCAGCCGCCCTACAGCATGCTGCATCGCGAGGTGGAAGATGAACTGATGGAATACTGCGGACAGAATGAGATCGGCGTCGTTGCATACAGCCCAATTCAGCGGGGTCTGCTTACGGGTAAATTCGACCGGGCGCGCTTTGAGGCTCTGGCTTCGGACGACCAT
>CBDVBU010000357.1:0-4189 GCA_965372295.1 uncultured Phycisphaerae bacterium | reverse complement strand
GACAAGGAACAGGTAAAAAGGTAAAAGGCGAGGATGAATTTATATAATTTGAATGGTGCGTTTCAACGCACCCTACACCCTACGCGCTATGAAACATATTGAACAGAGAAAATCATTGACATTGAGATGAAATTGCGTTATTATGAGACTCGAAGTTTGCAGGAGTCTTTCAGTAAAGTGTAAATGGGAACTCCCGGTTAAACGGATTTATGGGAGACAGGCAAATGACGAATCACAAAAAAAAGCCCACTAAGCAAATGACAAGAGGCTTCACGTTAATAGAGCTATTGGTGGTTATTGCCATCATCGCGGTATTATTGTCAATTCTAATGCCTGCAATGCGGAAGATCAAGGAGATGGCACGGGAAACAGCCTGCAAATCAAATTTGCGGAGCATTGGATTGGCTGTGCAAATGTACCTCGACGACTACGAACGAAAAATTCCCGATACAGGAAGTTCTAATCGACATCTATGGTTTCAGGCGGACGGTGTTACTTATCGAAGGCCCGGTTCCAGCGATACTTATTGGGGTGTTTTCTACATAGAATACTTGAAAGAGACGAAGATTTTTGGCTGTCCGAGTTTACAACGTGCTCCCGAAGGATTAATATACCAATATGCTAATATTCCCAATCCTAAGGATGTAATCCAGCATGCAGCGTATGGTTTGAATCATCATGAGAGAAACAGGGGTCGGAATACAAATGATATTCACCGTACTTCAGAATTCATTTTTTGTACCGACCACGCCGAACCAAGACCGGAGTGTGGAACCAGCGATGGTTTTCATAATGGTGATAATCCCGGCGCTATGAATCTTACGCAGTATCGAAGCGGCAATCGTTTCCCGCAATATCGGCAAATTTTCAGACACAATATTAGATACGCCGACGCCGACAGAACTGGTGGAAGAGCTAATATCCTTTGGCTGGACGGACACGTTACCGCTATAGAAGAAACTACAGGAGACAATGTGCCGTCAAGGTGGTATACAGGTGATAAGCCGTAATAAAATATTATCAATAGATATTTTGTGGGATATTTTAATAAGACGGTACCTTTGGGACCTGATTTATTCTATCAGAATTAATTAGGGACGGGGGGGATTTGTGTCCGGTACATTTTTCGATGAGTTGACATCGGCTGGAATTAAGTGTTCTTTCCCCGGAATTTTGCTTTCCGCCGTGCTTGGCAATATGATTACCTGGTACGTCTGGCTCTTTGATATCTTTGCTTATAAGTACCCACAAGAACCGATACAGCTAATGCAGTTAAGGCGATTCCAACGCTCCACATAAACCAGGAAGGTACAGTAGAACCAGTGTTAAACTCCTTTGCGGCCGCCCATCGATCTAATGGTGTCAGTGCCAAAACAATAGTGCACAAACATGTTGTGATGATGTATTCTATTATCATCTTAAATCCTTAAACGAGGAATTCTTTTTCTTCTGAGGGGCTTATAGAAATTGGCATTACAGCCGGTTCCAAAAAGAGCGGTTGAAAGTTCCTCCTAAAGTATACTAAAGTATACTACCGAAAACGTCAAAAGCAAAAAAATAATCTAAATCAGGGGGTAAATCGGGGATCTGAATTCCTTCGGAGCTTTGGGATGCAGAGAACGGCTGGAATTTAGTATAGTGTCACGGAATTACTATCGGAAACATATAAACATTGTTAGCGAGCAAAATGAATAAGACAGCGTCAAATCAAAATGAATCGAAACGCAGATCAATTGTCAAAGCTCTTCTTTGGCGTTTTATCGGCATCATTTGGACTTGGGTCGGAGCTTATGCGATTATAGTGTTAGTTCCACCCTCCTACAAAACCGCGGCGTTCATTGCCACATTGATTGTCATTTATCACCACTCCACGCGAATGATTATGTATTATTTCTATGAGAGAATATGGGCATCTGTTTCCTGGGGACGAACAGAAGCTGTACAGCCGATGTCGGGACGCGAAAAAGCACTGTGGATAGCAGGCATAATTGTATCTTTTTCGATTATTTTCTTTCTGATTATCTATGTTACTCCGATGGTAAAGGGAAAATAACTTTCTATCAATGCGCTCCACCTGACCGCAATTCCGTTGCGATTCGTTGCGGCAGGTGAGCTTTGAAGTTGTGGGGATATCTATGAGCAAGCGTTTATCAAGACGTTCGCGGGATTCTCCCGTGTAAGTCCCGTCAGTCGGACAGCAAACCCAGTGCCGAACAGGATTGGGTGAGTCTATTTTATCAAAAAATATATCCTTGTCAGCAGTCCATAAACAGCTACAATTAGTGAGAATTAGTATTGTACCGTCCACGTGGAATCTCTCAGAATGGTTCTGGGACACGTGAACAGCTACGGAGACCGTTTCCATGACTAAGTTGAATGAGCTAACACGGCGACGATTCCTTCGCAGGACGTTTGTGGCCGGAGCGGCGAGTCTCATGACTCCCTACCTCGCCGCCGGGTCACCAACGGCGCCGTACTGGCAAGACGAAGGCTGGCAAATTGGTTGCTGGACGCGCCCTTGGTCCAAGTACGACTATCGCGTGGCAATGGACGCCGTTGCCGAGGCCGGCTACAAATACGTTGCCTTGACGGGCGCCAAGACAAACACGGGGCGCGTAATCACGGCCGCAACCACACCCGAGGAAGCCGTGAAGGTGGGTGTGGAGGCCAGGAAGCGAGGTTTGCAGATCCCCTGTGCTTACGGCGGTCACCTCAAAACGAACACTTTGCAAGAGGGAATCGATAACCTGCGAAAGATGATCGACAACTGCGCAGCCGCCGGAGCCTGGTCGGCCCTGATCTCAAGCCTTGGCAACCAGAAGTCCTACGACCGATACTGCAAGGTTATGGCCGAGTGCTGCGACTATGCCGCAGAAAGGCAAGTGGTTATCGTGCTGAAGCCTCACGGTGGCATGTGCGGCACAGGACCGCAATGCCGCAAAGCCATCGAACGGATTGCCCACAAAAACTTCACGCTAATGTACGATCCGGGCAACATCTACTATTACTCCAACGGGGAAATCGATCCCGTACAGGACGTCGCCGCGGTCGACGGCCTCGTCACCAGCATGTCGGTCAAGGACTACAAGCATCCCAAGAACGTCGCAATCACGCCGGGCACGGGGCAAGTCGACTTCCCGGTGCTGATAGCACGCCTTCGGAAGGGCGGTTTTACACACGGTTCGCTGTTGGTCGAGACCCTTGCTCCGGGCGACCTGGCCCATACGCTTCAGGAGGCTAAGAAGGCGCGCAGATTCGTCGAGCGTATCTGCCCCGACTGAAAGAGGTACTCCAATGATCTCTGTTACCGCTGGAATCCTGCTTGGGCCGGTGACGGCGTGAACGTACGGGGTGTGGCGTACCCCAAGTTGCGTGAGCAGCTTGAGGCTGACGGACAAATACTCAAACCCAAATAGAACGGCCCCCCCGATCAAGATGAAGAAGGGACTGAAAATGAAATGAGAAAGCAAGCTATTTTTATGCTGGCAATGGTAACAATAGTGCCGGCAGTTTTGCCGGCAGCGGTGCAGGATGACTGCCAAGGCGCAAATATCCCAGCGGTTGGCCCACGCGGCGGTGCTGTTGGACCCGATGTGCTCTTGAGCGAGGCCGAGAAGAGACTGTTCGCCAAGCACATCGCTGTGGAGGGCCGCACCGCTGCGGCTGTGCAAATTGCGTGTGAGCGCGCGGTAAAGGAAGGAAACCGGGTGGTTTTTCTGCCGGCCGGGCAATACATGTTCGAGAAGCAAGTACGCGTCTCTGGCGGGCTGACCCTGTTGGGAGAGGGGGCGAAAACGCTGTGCCGGGCTGGAGACCGGAGCGTCCATCTGTTTCGCGTCGACGGTGACGGGGTCCGCTTCACGCGCCTGAAACTCCAGGGCGCCGACACGAGCCCAAGCACGAACAACAATACCTACGGCATCACCGTATCCGGGAAGCAGAACATCCGCATCGACCACTGCGAGTTGCTTGGCTTCAGCTATGCGACGAACTTCGCCGGCGAAGCCACCGCTCAGATTGATCATTGTTTCATCCATCATAACTTGCGCGGCGGTCTGGGCTACGGTGTCGCCATTTATTCTGGTGCTTATGTTCTGGTCAGCGATAACGAATTCAGCCAAAACCGTCATTCTTTGGCCACCAACGGCGCTCTGGACTGGAGCAGCCACAAACGGCTTGGAAAATATAT
>CBDVBU010000356.1:0-4226 GCA_965372295.1 uncultured Phycisphaerae bacterium | reverse complement strand
GTTCCGGTTGGCTATGCCTATAATGTTTAAGTATCTCCTGGTTCTACTCACTCGGATTAGTTTTATCGCCCGGAATGTCCAACGGCACCCAATTACCATTAAGATAACAATAGATGTGACGGTCGCCTTTTGCGCCCACGACACACAAATCCCCCTCGCTTGGATTGCTTGGGAACAAACTGCGGGGTTCGAAATTTATGACACTGTCCATACGGCATTACTCCTCTTAAAGTTCTAACATCACGGCCCGTTTGGGAAGCAGTCCTGCGTTCTTGACTATCAATCTGGTCATAATGAATAGCCGGTCATAAATAGTAATTTATTGACGCCGAATCCCTCAGCCACTCTGCCCATCCGTATGGCGAAACAAAAAAGCCCTGGAACAAACCAGGGCCGAAACTATTGGAGAGATACTATAACTATTATTCTACCTTTTTTTCATGGCTTTGTCAAGAGGAAAATGTGTTCGTAATGCACCGCTTAATCTTAAATGGTCTACGGAAGCTTTGAATCTGAAACTGAGGAACGTCCTGATCCCCACTCTCATTCTGAAATAATGAGATATTGGCTGAAGAGACTACATTTCGTATCTTGGGTTTCTCTCTGGTAGAGAAGCCAAACATTCGTTAGTGTCTTCTTCCGTGCTCAGCCATTCTAACGCCGACGATTGGGGAGCGTTCTCTAAAGCGTTTTGCATTGGCCGCTACTTTGAGGTGTGCTCTTACCATTAGTGTGAGTACCACTAAAGCTGCTATAGCTATCGCCAGTAGTTCCCATCTTTCCCATCGCCTATAATACAGCCATGAAAAAAACTCTGAGAGCCTGTCTATGATTCCTTCTACGGTCATCCTTTATTTCCTCCGAATTTAGGCTAATCGCCAATCCCTTTGCTTTCGGGTTTTCCGTAAGAACGTATCCAAGGCATCTAACAGCGTGTTGTTGTTTCAACGATTATCGTAATAAGTCTTCTTACGATTACTCCTTTACTATAATACATCATATTCATCTGAGTGTCAAGCGGTCAATTGTGGTAACTACGTTTTTTTTTTTGGGTAAACACACATATTAGCTTCCGCCCAAAAGGTCCGTCTTGAGCGCTTTTATCGCAGTATCACAATGATATCCGAAGTTGTCGCGCCCCTCAGTTATCACCGAGCCTACAATAGCTCCCGTTGCGCTGTCAACGATCCGGACGCGCAGCTTCTTTCTACCGATACCATCGGATCCGTCATAGAAGGTACACATAATGAGGGCTTCAACGCCGAAAATCTGCTTTATCCTGGCCCTGGTTTTCTCGTTTAGCCTTCCTTTCAGCAAATCCTGCTCACTGATGACCTCATGCAGCCGGTTCCTTTCGATAAATGTAATGACTTGTCCGGGAAAGGCCTTGGTATAGAAGGCCATGAAAAATTGTTCCTGTTCGGCGGTAAGGCCAATGATTGCCAGCCGGCTATGGGTAATAAGCTCGGGTCTGGTGAATAATGCTTCTGTCTTGCGAGGAGCGCATCCTGCTGAAATGACCAGGCCTGCGACCAAAACAAATGCGGAAATACTGCAAATAAATCCGGTTCGTATCTTCATTCTGCTGCTTCCCGACATGCTTTGAGGATAAATGTTTATTCCGGCGAAGTGGATATCACGCTGGATTTTTGTTTTCTGCCAATAGCGAATATTGTGTATTTGTGCTGGCATAACTTCTTATCTCCATACAAAAAGCCATTTTTGAACAATATTTTACTAAGAATAAACCATCATGCGCACTCTGGCAAGGATCATTTTGCATTTCCGCCGGTGTTTGTGCCGCGGGTATCTGAATCCCGGAAACCCTTTGTGATTAATCTCTTTCGGTCTTGAAGTATATTGATTATATGCGGTACGTGTCGAAAGCGAAAAACTGAAGATTTCTCTTGACGGAGGGGTGTTGGATTTTGTATATATTAGGATAGGTGAAGTTTGTGAATTTTCGGCTTTACGTCTGGTTTGGAATTACGAATTTTGCCTTTTTAGCTTGATGTCGGTTTTGTTGGAAGGAGGTAGCGTTGAGTTGCTGAATTTTATCCTGAGCAGACATGGATAGAGTTTGGTGAAGATGAGAATCACTATCGATTGCTTTAGTGAGTAGCCAAAGCAGCATTATCCTAACTTTTTTAGAAGGAGGACTGATTATGTATTGGAAATTGATTTGTTTGGTTTCTTTTGCTCTCGTTTTTGGATTTAGCGGGTCAATCGCTTGTGGCCAGGACAATCAGATCATTAACGGCGAGTTTGACGATGATCTCAATTCGTGGGTCTTGTACGGTGCGGACGGTTTCAATCTGGAAGTTGTGCAGGATGCGGACCTGTCAGGCAACAACGCAATAATGATAGACGTAACCGATGCCTCTGCAGGAACTGCCATAGGATTTACTCAGCAAATACTCGGACTTGTGCAGGGCGATACGTATCCCATCGGCTTCACGGCCAAAGCCGAGCAAGACAGAGAAATGATTGTGCTGTTCCAGCTATGGAAGACGGAGATTCCTCAGTGGCTGACTCTTTGGGAGACGACGGTACAACTTACTACCTCCCCCCAAAGTTTCAACTTCGAATACCAGCATGATAGCGAAACTACAATCGATAACTCGGAATGGCGCGTGGATATTTACTTTATGCTCAAGGGTGCCTTTTGGAACATGGACGGCGCTGACCTGAACGTGAAAGTCTGGGTGGACCAGATTTACTTTGGTGCTGCAACTCTGCCCCAGGATGTCCAGGCCACAGATCCATATCCGGCTGATGGCGCTCTCTATGAAGACACATGGACAGTTCTTAGCTGGCAGCCCGATGAGGTCGCTGTAACACATGACGTGTATTTGGGTGAGAGCTTTGACGACGTCAATGACGGTCTCGGTGATACATTCCGCGGCAATCAGTTCGAAACCACTTATATTGTCGGCTTCCCCGGATATGCCTATCCTGATGGCCTGGTTCCGGAAACAACGTACTACTGGAGAATCGACGAAGTTAACGATGCCGATCCGAACAGCCCGTGGAAGGGTGAGGTCTGGAGTTTTACGATTCCACCCAGAACCGCGTATGCTTCCGAACCACCGGATGGTGATCAGTTCGTATCTCCTGATATCATTCTGAGTTGGATGCCCGGTCTCAAAGCAAATCTTCACACCTTACACTTCGGCGATAACTTCGATGACGTGAACGAGGCAACAGATGGTGTGTCTCTGACTGAACCGAACTATGCACCCGGTCCTCTTGAAAAAGAAATGACCTACTATTGGCGCGTCGATGAATCCGACGGAGACTCTACGTATAAGGGCGAGGTCTGGAGCTTCAGCACCGTACCCGCGATCCCGATTACTGAACCTAATCTCGTGGGCTTCTGGACTCTCGATGAAGGTTCGGGGAACTATGCCGTCGATTGGTCCGGCTATGACAATCATGGCGATCTCATAGGCCAGCCGCAGTGGGTAGTCGGATATGACGGTGGTGCGTTGGAACTGGATGGTAGTAGCTGGGTGGACTGTGACAATCCCGCCGCTCTGCAGATCGTCGGGCCGATTACTATCGCCTGCTGGGTCAACCCGACAGAATTCGACGGTGACCAGGGCTTTGCAGGCCTGAATGGCTCGTATGTATTCAAGGTCAGTGACGACCACCTTCGCTTCACGACGCCGGGTATTGCTGATCATGATGCCTTAAACGCGATTCTGGATAGCGGCGAATGGCAGCATGTCGCCGTCACCTTCGAGCCTAACCAGGTCGAGGGAGCGGTGTTCTATATTAACGGAATCGAGGCGGAGCGGCTGGACGCTTCAGACATGAGTGTAGCCTCGGGATCGTTCCGTATCGGTAGCAATCAGTGGGATGAGAATTATACCGGCCTGATTGACGATGTGCGGGTTTACAACAAGGTCTTGAACACTGAAGGGATCGCCCAGGCTATGCGTGACGATTTGCTCGTTGCCTGGAACCCGAATCCGGTCAACGGATCAACACCAGGTGTTGATGAGGCACTGCCGCTTAGCTTCTCGCCGGGTGATATGGCTGCTCAACACGATGTGTACTTCGGCGCCGATATGGAAGCTGTTGCCAATGCTGACGAATCTGATACGACAGATGTATATCGAGGCCGCCAAAGCGGTGCGAATTATACTCCCCCTGAAGGTGTCGAATTGGGCGGCGGGCCGTACTACTGGCGAATCGACGAGTACAATACCGACGGCTCGATC
>CBDVBU010000355.1:0-4250 GCA_965372295.1 uncultured Phycisphaerae bacterium | reverse complement strand
GGACGGACGGCCTTCATCCCGAAAAATGTAAACGTCCCATCGCGGCAGGAAGTGTCAGTATCAACTCTGCGATTGTAGTGTCCACTCTATGTGCAGCGGCGGCAATCACGGGTAGTTTAGTGCTCGCCCTGAACTTTGCAACTGTCATCCTGGCATATATTGTGCTGATGATTCTCTATTCGCTCTTGTTTAAGAGAATGATGATTCTGGACTGCGTGGTCATATCCATCGGCTTCTGTTTGCGAGCCATTGCCGGGGCCGAGGCGGTGGGAGTATTTATCTCGCCCTGGCTGATCATCTGCACCTTTGCTCTGTGCCTGTTTTTGGCGTTCAGCAAACGCCGCAGCGAAATAATTCTACTTCGTGAAAACAGCGAATCATTTCGCCGGACATTAGCCGGCTATACGCCCGAGCTGCTGGCCCACATGCTTGATGTCACCAGTGGTCTGGCTGTGGTCTGTTTTCTGTTATATGCGATGGATGACAGGACGTTGCGGATTTTCGGTACGAATAATCTTGTCTATACGACGCCGCTGGTCTTATACTGTATTTTCCGTTTCAGTTTGTTAATACAACAAGGCAGTTTCACAGATCCGCTGCAGCTTATGTATAAGGATTTACCGTTTCAGATTGGCCTTCTGCTTTGGGTCTTATCGTGTATTGCAATTATTTACGCCGACAAGCTCGGCTTTGGGGAGTACTTAATATGAAACGAATCGTGGTTCCTTTCATTTGTTTTGGCCTTATCCCGGCTGCTTTGGCTTTTGCTGGAGGTTCGACAAGTAATTCACTAATGGAACAACTGGACATTCATGTACAGGACGTGACAGGATTAAAATCCATGCGGCGGCCTGTAACAGGCGGCGTCCCTTTGGCCGAAGGTGCGGCTCTCAATGGTGTTAATTTTGTCCTATGCGACGAGAACAATAAATCTGTGCCCTGCCAGAGTTCGATTCTCGCTCGATGGAAGGACGGAAGTGCTCGTTGGGTGCTGCTTGATTTCCAGGCTGAACCTCCCGCTAATGGGACGGCGAATTTCAAGCTGTCCTGGGGCAAAACAGCCGAGACGGTTGTTCCTGAATCTCCAGTAAAGATAGCCGGGCGGGAAAAACCGTCTATTGAAACAGGTGGAATTGTGCTTTCGCCGGTGAAAGATGCTCTGCTGCGAATTTCCGATCGAGTCGATCTCAAATTCTCACTAACCGACAGCAAAGGACAAGCTTGCAATGGAATCGTTGAATCTATAGAAGTGCAAACAGAGGGCAAAATCCGTTCCACTTTGCTCTTGAAGGGTGCATTTCGCAGACCGGACGGCCAGCGTGTTTTCGGCTTTCAAATGCGGGCTTCTGTTTTTGCCGGCCTGTCGAAAGTCTATCTCGAACCGCAGATTCTGATCGATTCGCAGGAAGGCATGATGCAGAATATCTGTGATTTGAGGCTTGAGGTGATTCCACTTGGCACAATTCGCTCGGCAGCCATAGGTGGAAGGCCCGGGTGGAGCGGCAAGCCGGTTTCGCCACTGCGGCTCTTCCAGGTCGATGACGAAAACTACCGGTTAGAAGGCGCGGAGACAAAAGGATCAAAAGCCCCGGGGTGGGGACAGATAGACGATGGAAAAGGGACCATAGCGATTGCCCTGAGAGACTTCTGGCAGCAGTGGCCTAAAAGCATCGGTATTGATTCAAATAAATTGGAAATTGGATTGTTCCCCGAATTTAAAAAAGGCACTTTCGACCACATGAAACCCTGGTACAAGTATCAGTATTTATTCGAGGACAATTGCTATCGTTTGAGAACGGGCCAGGCGCCTCGCTGGCAAATCTGGCTGGATTTTTCAGGAGATGGTGCAGCCCTGGCAAAATCTGCCAACGCTCCTCTGGTTCCGTCGGCGGAGCCTGCCCAGGCTTTTGCAAGCGGAGTATGGGGTTATACCGCCCCGGCAGGGAGCCTGGGTATGGCCGAATACGACAATTGGGCGGAAAACCTTTTCGACAACGGCTATTGTCACTCTATTAAAGTGCAGCGGGACTATGGACAGATGAACTGGGGAGACTGGTTCGGCGAGCGCCGCTGTAACTGGGGCAATCACGAATACGATACGGCCAAACATATCTTGATACAATTCGCACGGACCGGCGATCCCAAGTATTTCTATGTGGGCGATACGGCGGCCCGCCATACCAGCGAGGTCGATGTAATTCATTTTGTCAACGACGACCTGAAAAAGCACTTCGTGGCCGATGTGGGCAGGCGTTCTGACTATCCGATCCGTCCCGGAATGGTGCATCAACACTGCGTCGGACACGTCAGCGGTTTTTACAGTGTCGAGCGCATCCGCGAACTTTATGTTTCACTACGGATTGGCAGCGGAAAGAGACCATATCTTTGCCTGGATCCTTATAACCTGGGTCATATATGGACACAGGGCATGGTTTACAATTATTTTCTGACGGGCGACCCGTGGATGAAAGAGACGGTCGAAAAGATCGGCGATAACCTCGCAAGGTTGGTCGAGCAGCGCAAGTTCAACTTCGCAACCGGCTCGCACGTCGGGCGGCAAAACGGCTGGACAATGCTGGCGATTGCCGGCGCTTATGAGCTTGACTTCGACGAGCGTTATCGCAAAGCGATGAAATTGCTGGCCGACGATGCACTCTCGACCCAGGATCCCCATTGCGGCGGCTGGCTTTGGAAGCTGCCTTCGGGACATTGTAACTGCGAAACCAAACACGTTGGCGAAGCCGGATTCATCAGTTCGGTCAGAGTCAACGGATTGAGCCGGTATTACCAGTTGTCAGGGGATCAACGCATTCCGGAAGTGATCAGAAGGGCGGTGACGCATATTAACAATGATACCTGGCTGGAACAGTATAGCGATTGGCGCTACACATCCTGCCCGGCTACAAATCCAATCGGCCGGACCGGCGTTACGATTGCCGCGCTGGTCAACAGTGTTAGGATCAATGGGGATCCCGAACACCTGAGGATCCTGCGAAAAGCATGGGATGCAAAGTTCGAGCATCTCCTGACGGCGCCCACTTCGCGGCCAGGCTTGGGCAAAACTTACTCGACCATCATGTATGGAAGTCCGGAAGCAATGAATCTTTTCGTGAACGGTTTGGAACAGTCGAATTGACGCCGTCCGAGGCTTCATTTATACTAACAGATCGAATGTGGGACGATTAATTATGGCCGAACAGAGATTACAAAAAGTCCTCGCGGCGGCGGGTATCGATTCGCGTAGAAAGTGCGAGGAGCTGATACTCAGCGGAGAAGTCAGGGTGAACCGCAAAGTTGTGGACGAGCTGCCGGCCTTCGCTGATCCGGAAAAAGATATTATCACCGTGTACGGAAAAAAAATTCGTGCCGCACAGAAAGTCTATTTCCTTCTAAACAAGCCCAGGGGCGTCATCTGCACGAACCGCGATCCCCGGGGCAGGAAAAAAGCAATAGACCTGATCCAAACCAGTGAGCGTATCTTTTGTGTCGGCAGACTCGATGCCGATACAACGGGTCTGATTATTCTTACCAACGACAGCGAGCTGACGAACAGGCTGACACATCCCAGATACGGAATTGCCAAGACCTATGTCGTCAGGATTAATGGTGAGATTTCCGGAGAACAAGTTGTAAAGTTAAAAAAAGGAGTCTGGCTGGCCGAGGGCAAAACCGGCAGGGCGTCGGTAAAAATTCTAAAACGCAGACATAACGAATCTTCGATTGAAATTACCATCAGGCAAGGCCTGAACCGCCAGGTTCGCAGAATGTTGGCAAAAATCGGCATGCCAGTCAAATCACTGACGAGAACGCGGGTCGGCAAGCTCACCATCCGAGGCCTTGGCGTCGGCAAATCCAGAACACTAACCAGGGCCGAAGTCGCATACCTGAAAAAGGCTACTTCCGGTTAATCAGTAGGTACCCCAAACGATTTTTCTCTATTTGTTCGCCATACTTTGTAGAATACCTCCAAAATAATGTCAAATTGGCTTTGTTTTTTCAAATCCTATTAACCGCGGAGTTCGCGGAGAACGCAGAGGAAACAAAATCTCCCAGCCAGCTACACCAACACGAGTTTTTACACATCAAAAACCTCCGCGCCCTCGGCGTTCTCGGCGGTAAAATTAAAATTGGCTTTGAATTGGCTTTGTTTTTTCAACTTCGTTTTCGCAATACGCAGCACGCAGCACGCAATACGAATAAATTGGTCGAGTAGACGTAAAGCTCTCTCATTTAGGCATGCTTTGTATTCT
>CBDVBU010000354.1:0-4261 GCA_965372295.1 uncultured Phycisphaerae bacterium | reverse complement strand
TATTCTAAATTCTATTCGTTAAGTATTATACGAACAATTATACAAAATGTCTAATAAATTTCAGAAAAATCTCCGTGAGACGGCGTCCATTGTTCGTGGTGCGTACTGCGTAGTGCGTATTGCGTAAAGACATCCAGATAGGCAGGTGGAGGCTCCCTAAGGGATGCCTTACAGTATTGCCCCACCAAAAGGCTCGTTTTTGTGTATTATATTACCAATAGCATGACGCAGACAGCGTTTAGAGAATTTCCGCACTTTTTTCTTCTACTTTGCCCTTAAACCGCTGAAAACCGCGTTTGCATAAAAATTTATGAAAAAATCCCAAAAAAACCGTCAACTTCGGGCTACTTATAGTACTAATATAATAGGAAAGCAATTATTTTGCAGCGGCCGATCAGTAGTGAAGTTGGATTGGCCGGAGTATATAGCAACGCCGTATGACGGGCACCTTTGGAATAAGCGGCAGGGACTAACATACGACGGAATTTTGAGTTCAGGACGAATAAGAGCGTTTATATACGCATTCTATAGCAGTACCGGTTAATTGCGCCATGGCGCGGGAGTGGTTTAATCGAGAGGAGTAAAATATGCGTAACTTAAGAGAAACTTTTGGCTTCCCCGGCAAAAACAAAAAAAACAGAAGATTGATGAATGTTTTGCTTGCCCTGTTTTTTGCATGCTTATTGGTTCTGCCGGCCAGGGCAGAGTTTGGCGGCGGCACCGGAGAGCCCAACGATCCCTACCTGATTTATACGGCCGAACAGATGAACGAAATCGGCGCCGATCCAAACGACTGGGACAAGCATTTCAAATTGATGGCCGACGTCGACTTAAGCGGCTATACGGGAACGGATTTCAACATGATTGGGACAAGCCGCGCAAATGCCTTTACAGGTGTTTTTGATGGAAACAACAAGAAAATCTCGAATTTCATATACAACTCCATGAAAAATCACTTTACAGGACTCTTCGGATGTATCGGGGGCTCTGAAGTCGAGATCAGGAATATCGGACTTATTGATCCGAATGTTGATGTCGGCTCAGGATGGTATGTCGGCTCATTAGTCGGCCACGTCGATAATGGAATTTTAACCAATTGCTATGTTAGGGGTGGCAGTGTTTCGGGGAAATTACAAATTGGCGGACTATTTGGCCACATCGATGAGGGAACCATGACGAACTGCCATACCGAGGGCATCAGCATATCAGGAAATAGCTATGTGGGTGGACTGGCAGGCTTCATCAATGTTAGAGGAACCATTACGAACTGCTATACAAAGGCCGGGAGTGCATCGGGAAATAATAAGGTTGGTGGACTAGTTGGAAGGAGTAGTGGAGTAATCGAAGACTGCAATTCGACTTGTAGCGTTTCGGGAAATAAGGAGGTTGGCGGACTGGTGGGAGATAATGGAGGTGAGATCACCAACTCTTATGCCACAGGTATTGTTTCGGCAGACGGAAATGACGTAGGCGGGCTTGTCGGCGTCAGTGGGGACCCTGTCACCAACTGCTATACATTAGGGACCGTTCTTGGAAATGAGAATGTAGGAGGTCTCGTGGGTCGAAATTTAGATCATGTGACCAACTGCTCTGCTTCAGGCGATGTTATTGGAAGCAAAAATGTCGGTGGCTTGGTGGGGAGCTATACCGGCTATCACGGCTCTATCACGAATTCCTGCTCAAGCGGCAACATTTCTGGAGAAGATAGTGTAGGCGGCCTTGTGGGATACGTTAGCAGTTATACAATCACCAACTGCTACGCTACGGGTAGTGTTTCAGGAGTTCAGAATGTTGGCGGTCTCGTGGGAGTCAATACTCCTGAGGTAACAGGCTGGGGGGATACTCCAAAGATTGCTTACTGCTATTCCTCGGGCAGCGTAACGGGATCGACAGGTGTTGGTGGCCTGATGGGATTGCATAATGAAGGTTCGATTAGTAATTCTTTCTGGAACATTCAGACCAGCGGTCTAAGTAATATGTGTGGGCATCAAGGCGAGGGATCAGGCTGTAACGATAGCTATGGCAAGACCACGGTAGAAATGCAGACTGAAAGCACATTTTGTGATGCTGGCTGGGATTTCGTAAATGAGAGTGTAAATGGGACCGAGGATATCTGGATCATCTCAGAGGGCTTGGATTATCCTAAATTAGTTTCGCAATTCGTTATAGCCGGTACGATTGACGATTTCGAAGACTACAATGCAGACGACAACCAGATATGGTTCTCGTGGCACGATGGGCTTGGCGCCGGTACACCAGGTACACATAGCTATCTCCTCGGTAATGGGACCGGCTCGGTGGTAGGCGATGATACCAGCCCTTCTTATACCGAGGAAACCATTGTCCACGGCGGCAATCAGTCGATGCCGTATTCGTACAATAATTCTTTCAAGTTCTCGAAAGCGGAATTGCTGCTGAGCCCATCTCAGGATTGGACAAAAGAAGGTATTCGCATATTGTCGTTGTGGTTCTGCGGTGTTTGGTATAACGCTCCTGCACCGATGAGTGTGGTTCTTAATGGAGATTATGCAGTTTATCATGATAATCCCAACGCAACAAAGATAGATACCTGGACGAGATGGACCATCGACCTGCAGGAATTTACAGGCCTGGATCTTACGAATGTCAGTTCCATTGCTATTTGTTTTGGTGACCAGGACGATCCGCAGTCTGGCGGTTCGGGTAAAATGTTTTTTGACGACATTCGGCTGTTTCGGCCCAGATGTAAATAGAATCCAAATGGGCAGCGAAGCTGCACTATCCTACCGACCGGATTCTAATAACTGCTCTACAATGTGAGCACTTTTTTCAAGGTTATGGTTATTGTGAGCCTTTGAATTTTATTTCGGGCATTTCTCTGCCGAGCTGTTTGTATGTCGCTTCGAGTGTTTCAAGGAATCTGTCCCGCTGCATCCTTTGGACGTGGCCGTCGAGGAACAGGGTATTGATTGTGTCCTGACAATATTCCGGGTTTTCATAAATGACAATCTGCCCGGCGGGAGATTTGGCTTTCATGGAATGGCCGCTGATGTAGATATAGCTCGGTCCGGCGAAACCTTTGGGTTTGAGCGGCGATTCGAGAACTTTGGAATCTCCATAGTATTTCTTCGCCTGCTCGAAATTCTCGGGCAGTTTTCCCTGATGATCATCGGCATACATGATTATCGCCAATCCCAACTGTTTTAAATTAGACATGGACACAACATTTTTAGCCTGCTGGCGTGCCCGTGCGAGGGCGGGCATTAATATCCCGGCTCCTACGGCGCCGCCGGCCACCGCTCCCAGGCTCGGCTCAATCCCCGCTCCACGGTAGTGCGAACGGAGCCCCTGGGCGTCGAACCATGAATACTGGCACGTAGGCCCCATATCTTGGGCGATATGTGACAGTTGCGGCAGGACAAACGGCAGTTTCAGGCCGGCGTTTGAGGCGAACATAGTCGCCATCGGCCAGAATTGCTGTACCGCCGTCATTAACTGGGTAAACTGAAGTTTCGAGTCGCTATATTTGAAAGATACCAGATTATAGGGCAGTTTTGCCGTTACTTTTCTGAATCCATCTGTGCTGCGTATCGATTTTGTGCCTGAATTGATTTGGTTAACGGCCGATGTGAGTAGTGCCGGATTCGAGCCTATAACAACCCGGTCGCCGATTACTGTCCAACTGGGTATGATCTGGGCCATCGCCAGCGGCATTACCGCCCATGTATGCACAGTACTTTCCCCTTGAACCTGTGAGCTGACCTGGACCATCCCCTCGCTTTTCTCGGCGGCGAACTTTCCCAGGGCTGCCAGCGATTCTTCCCATAGCTTTGCATCCTTGAGCTTGGCGATTATTACAAATCCGCCCTGGGGTGATTGTATCGTCACGCCGCCGGGAAGAACGTAGAAAAGCATCGGTCCGCTGAGGCTTTCCAGCAGGCCCTGACGAATCTTAAAATTCAGTTCCGCCTCAACTGCGGCAATTCCCTGTTCGACCTCGATAAAATCATCGCCGATAGCTGTTCTTGCCGCCTTCATTACTGTATCGTATATTCCCGCCATGTCGCAATTTAATGCCGTGGCGCTTATTGAACCGGCATCGGCCATATCGAATATCGAAAGATTTATCGTTTTGAGATTTGCGAGCAGGCCCGTTCGGGGCTGCGGCATTTCCAAAAGACAATTACCAACTATATCAGGGCCGTCAAATCCCACCCTTTCAGTAAAAGTCTTGACGTTATTCAAGCCGAGTTCCCTGATTACCGCTTCGATTGCTGCAAAT
>CBDVBU010000353.1:0-4279 GCA_965372295.1 uncultured Phycisphaerae bacterium | reverse complement strand
ATTGTCCATGGTGGCCGTCAATCGATGCCCTTGTCCTACGACAATAATAAGCAGGGATACTTTAATTATTCAGAAGTAGAGTTGACCTTGAGTCACCCGCGTGACTGGACCGAGAAAGAATATGATGTACTGTCACTGTGGTTCCACGGCGATCCGTCTAACGCTCCTGAGCGGATGTATGTAGCCATAGCCAACAGCACAGGCATACCTGTGGCGGTGTACCACGATGATGACAACGCAGCAGCGATAAATACCTGGATGGAATGGAATATCCCCCTGACAGAATTCAGTAATCAGGGCGTGGTCCTAACCGATGTTGACAGGATCGCTATCGGCCTTGGCACCAGGGGCAATATGACAACACCCGGCGGTTCAGGCAAGATGTACTTTGACGATATCCGGCTGTATCGGCCAATAGAGGCTGCTGAACAGTAACCGCTGCTTTCGATACAATTATATGAGTATTTCGATTCATTCGGGGCCTATACCTAACGATTGGGTATAGGCTCCTTTTTCATCGTTTTTCTTGCCGTGCAGCCGAAATGCGAGAACTGGCTTGCCCGCTGAGCCGAAATCACCTGTCAATTGCAGTGTGCCGTCCTGCCCCGCCGGGATCGTTATTGTTGTCTCGAAAAGTTCACGCTCCATCGAATCGATGGACAGATTCCATGTCTCTCGATCTAACGTCCAGCCGGAGGGTTTGTCTGTGACTCGAATTGTGCCTTTTACCGGTTCGTTTGTGAGGTTGTACGCGAACATGCGCAAATGATAAGGCTCATCCGGATCGATCCGGTACTCATAGCTCTGCGACCACGGCAGCGGTTCGACTTTCATACTGGCGTTTCGTGGCATTTGCACCTGCAGTACAACAGAACAGACATTCTCCTCCCGCTGCTCGGAGCGGGCAACAATCGTCAGTTTCACCTTGTCGGTTTGTCCGGCAGGAAGGATGATGAACAAAGCTTCGCCGCCAAGTTCGGCGGGCATTTCATCGAGCTTGCGGCCGAAATAATCGAATACTCCCTCGACCTGCCACGACTCGGGAAGCGAGAAGGGGATTTTTGTCTTAGCACGCTGGGGCCAGTCCACTTTCTTTTCCGCCCATGCTACGAGTACATCACGCTCCAATCCATCCGGCCGGGCACGAAACGCGATAATATACGCATCGTCGGAGTCCGGGATGGCCCATCGCCCCAGGCACTTTGCTCCTGCCAATAATTGCCCGACCGCCGCCAGCGCAACGTATGCCGGCCGCGGCGTCATGTCCTTTCGCAGCAGTCCGAACTGGACGCCGTTGGAACCCTCGTGGTAGTGCCCCAGTATGAAATGGAAATGCCGGATGCTGCCGGCGTACAGACTGGATGCGTAAGACTGGGCGATATACCGGGCCTTGCGAATCTCATCCTCGCGTGACAGCTCGCACCACGGCTCAGGGCCGACGAACTTTAGGCCGCGGTCGGCCTCGGTGACCCAGATTGGCTTGCCGCACGCCGCCTGCCGGGCCGGTGCCCACAGCCTTTTGTAATCGTGCGCCCAGTCATACGTATGGATGTTGTAGGTGTCGAAGTAGGACCATGCCTCGTTGTCCAGCAATCCCTGCGTGTGCCGGGGCGTCGGCGTGGTTGTGTACACGTTCCAGCAGACCGTTACTGCCGGGTCGCCTGCCTTGAAGCCCAGGTAGGCCGCCTTCTGGAAATTGCACATCTCGTCAACGGTATGGCCGCCGAACGTGCTTACGTTCGCCTCGTTCCATGGCTCCCACGCAAGCACGCGTTCTGTGAACCGCCCGGCCATCGCTTTGCAGAATCGATATACGTCCCGCAGGTCACGGGCGAACCGTCCCGATGGATGCTCGCCGTCAAGATCGGTATCCCATGCCCAGTCCGGCGTCGAATGAAAGACCTGCAACACCTTCAGTCCGTAATTCGTCTGGATCGCGGCGGCCGAGTCATACGTGGTGTCTATCTTCGTGACTTGCCCCGGCTTCGGTTCCAGCTCTCGCCAGGTGAGCCGGTCGCGAATCCAGTTTACCCCTGCCAGGGCGGCCAGTGATGCGAGTCTCGCTTGGTCGTCCGTCCGGTTCTTTGCAAACCATGCCGTGGCTGAATCCACGCACACAGGCGAATCCTGCGGCACCGGCGCGCCGAGCTTTTTCAGCACAGCCGCCGTCGTCCAGTGCAGACACGAACGCTGCTCATCGAGAAATTCCACGCGATACCAGCCGACGGGCAATTGCTCCAGCCGAATCCGCGAAGGCGGGGCGGTGGGATCATTGGAGAATACGCCGCTGCGGACCATCCGGCCTTTGTCGTCCAAAGCGCGCCAGCTTCGAGTCTCGTTCGGCACCTCGGCCGGCACCTTGATCCAGACCGTTTCCGTATCAAGATACACATTGCCCGGACGATCCGGAAGCGGAGTTGGTATTGATCGCTGCACAACGTGACTATCACTCCAATGCGCCGAGTCAAAGGACGTATCCGCGTATGAGCACGTCCATACGCCCAGCAATATTAAGATAATATTCGTTTGCATTTTCATGCCTCCCTTTTTCTCCTTCGCATCGCTGCAACACTATACAAGAGACTTCAGGTACTCAATCGCAGCGGGGATCTGGTCCATTGTCAAAAACAGCACGGACAGAATCGCGATGACCCACATGGCAGGCTTTATTTCTCCGGCCTTGCCCAGCACTGTTTTTATCAAGGTGAACGAGACAAAGCCGAAAGCCAGCCCCGTGCTGATACTATAACTCAAGGCTATCATAACCGTGATAATGAACGATGGAAATGCTTCTTCCATGTTCATAAAATCTATGCGTTTGACTTCCCTGGTCATGAACAGGCCGACCATAATCAGCGCCGGCGCCGTAGCGTACTTCGGCACAACTTCAACGATGGGTACGAACAGCAGTGCCAGCAGGAACAGAATACCTGTGACCATGGAGGTAAAGCCGGTTCGTCCACCCTGCTCGATTCCTGCCGCGGACTCGGCGTACGCCGTAGTTGGTGACGTGCCCAAAATCGCGCCGGTCATTGTGGCGACGGCGTCGATTCCCAGAAGCTTGTCCAGTCCCTTAATCCGTCCCTGCTTGTCGGCCATCCCCGCTTTATGGCAGCAGGCCACCAGTGTCCCGATGCTGTCGAACATATCGATGAACATGAACGTGAAGATGCTGCCGAAAAAGCCCCACTTCAGCGCGCCGATGATATTGAGCTTGAAAGCGATGGGACTGATATCGAGGCTGGAAGAGACATATTGCCCGGGCAGATCGATCCGCTTGAAGATAAGAGCCACGATTGTGGCGATGACAATGCCGGCTAGGAGAGAGCCAGGGATTTTTTTGGTATCCAGATAGACCATTACGAGCAGTCCCAGGATGCCGATCAGGACATTTGGGTTCAGGGGGCCTACTCCTACCAGCGTCGCTTCATTGTTGACGATCAATCCGAGGTTCTGCAGGCCGATGAAGGTGATAAATAATCCGATGCCGACTCCGATAGCCGAGATAAGGGACGTTGGTATCGCTTCGACGATCCGGCGTCTGAGTCCCAGGCCGGTCAATATCAGGAAGAAGCATCCCGCGATGAATACGACGCCCAGGGCGGTCGGCCAGTCCATTTTCTCCGAGACGACCAGGTAGGCAAAGATGGAATTGAGTCCCAGTCCCGGCGCCATTGCAATCGGTGCGTTTGCGAACAGCCCCACAGCGAGGCTGGCTACGCCGCTCATGATACAAGTCACAGCGATCAGAGCTTCTTTGTCCATACCGGTCACACCGAGGATAGCCGGGTTGACGGCGATAATATATGCCATGGTTAGGAATGTTGTCAGTCCCGCCATAAGCTCAATTCTAATGCTGGTCTGCTTACGTTCGAACTTGAAATATTCGCTTAGCATTTTTAGCCCCCTGGCTTTTTAATTCCATTGCCTTTCTCAGCAGAAAGCTCTGAGCCTAAAAACCCGATCATTTCGGTGACGAGATCGGAAGAGTTTTTCGCCGTCAACATGTAAAACATCTGCTTGTCCAGTACGGCCCCCATATCATGATGCGCCGTCTTTTCGGTGATCACGATGTCGCCCGGCTGGAGTTCAGGATTCACTGCCCCGGCAATACCAGTTAAGATGATATGCTTTGGTCTGAAGTGCTTCATTACACGTTCACTCCATTATGTCTAACGGTAAAATGCGAGCGAGAGGAGTCGAACCTCCACGTCCATAAGGACACAAGGACCTAAACCTTGCGCGTCTGCCAATTCCGCCACGCTCGCAGTTCGTATTG
>CBDVBU010000352.1:0-4311 GCA_965372295.1 uncultured Phycisphaerae bacterium | reverse complement strand
GTTGTGTAGAGGACTTTCACCTCCAAGTTGCCGAACATGCTCGGCACACAAAAAAGACTGGATGTGTATCGGACAGACTCACATCCAGCCGTTTAAGGAGGGCTGTTATGTGCTAAACAGCACCGTTACTTATTTATCGGTCGTTTTAGCGCGAGCTATTACTAAGTAAAATTGTTCCTAAGCTCACAATTTAACATTTTCCGCCCGTTGCAGAATTACGTTTTCTTCTTGCTACCCGGCAATATCGATCCTTCATTTACGCCCACTGACTTCGAGATCGATTTTATTACAGTTCTGATAACATTCCGCAGGGCAACGATATCTTCAGCAATGATCAACATAACCGCCGCCTTAATATCAGTATTGATCTTCTTTTTCATTGCCATTGCTCCCTCAATAAGCCCTGTTTTTATTTTCATGCACTGAATCTCCATAGAATAAAGACGAAAACAAAGAGCAATTTTATTGCAGTTTTCAAAAAAATATGCGGAAAAAAACAAAAACCTTGTTTTCAAGCTGCTAAGGCCGTTTGTTTTCGGACAGAATGAAACTATTTTTCCCCGTGAGAATCGGCCTGTCGAATCAGACGTCGAATTGATCCATTTTCAGGTATGTCCAAATCCTTCAATACTCTTGGGGGCAGGCCCGGATTTTTTGAAATCTGGATATTTTAGCTTCCTCGTCGCCGGGTCAACGACCAGACGTAATAAACCGGGATGCCCGCGAGGATGCTCCCGATGCTGTATATAGAAGGTTTGGGCCACTGCATGAACGCAAACACAGTCATAAAGAGGATTACAGACATAAAGATCGCCGGAACAACCGGATATCCGGGAACGCGAAACGGTCGTTCCATCTCAGGTCTGCGCCATCGAAGGACATATACTGCCCCGATAAAAAGCATCGCAAAGACCGACAATCCCACTGCGGCATATTTATACAGGTTCTGGAAGTCCGTCACGAACAGAATAACGATCGCGCATACGCTCTGAGCGAGCATCGCGTAGATGGGAACCCGTCCCTTCGGACTGACGTATGCCGCTGCCGAGGGGAACAAACCATCCTTAGCCATCGCGTAGTAGACCCGTGGGCCGGTAATAACAAAAGCGCTCACTGTAGCAAGAAACGTCAATCCGAGCAGTACGGAAAAAACGCTGGAAATCCTCGGCCCAAACAGATTTTGTACCGCGAGTTGGGGAACCTGCTCTGCATTGTCAAATCCTACATCGGCCAAAGGTACCGCGTAGGCGAAAACAAGATTGAGGGCCAGGTACAACACGACCACCAACCCGGCGCCGAGCAGCAGGGATCGTGGGAGAATACGGGCCGGATCCTTGACCTCGCCGGCCAGGTAGCTGGCGGCGTTCCAACCGCTGTAGGCAAACATGACGTAGAACAACTGCGTAGCTGCGGTACTGAGCTTAATCTGCCCTATCGGCTGCCCCTGGGCAATGTGTGCCAGCCGCCCTTCGCCGAACAGAAACGCCAACACTACCAGGACCACAAACAGACCTAACTTGAGAAGCGTCGTTAGATTCTGTGTCCAGACGGACTGACGGTGGCCAACAAGATTGGGCAATGTGATCACAAGTATGATGGCCGCAGCCGTGACTTTGATGACGGGGTCGGTCTTATCCTCGGCCAATCCAAACGGCGTCAACAGGTATAATGCCGCAATATAACCTGTCACAGCCAGCGGCGCCGAAAAGCCTACAAAAAACGACGTCCAGCCGGAGAGAAAGGCGGGCATCGGGCCGTACGCTTCGCGAAGGTAAACATATTCACCGCCTGCACGGGGCAGAGCAGATGCTAACTCCGCAACGCAAAGGGCACCACACAAAGCGAGCAAGCCGCCGAGGGCCCAAAGCCCGAATATGACGTAGTAGTTCTGGAGCGAAGCCATCATGTAACCGGGCGAGACCAGAATTCCAGTCCCCACCATGCTGGCTATTACTACATAGGTCGCGGTTGATAGACCAAATCCTCTTTGCAACTCTTGTCCGGGCGCTGCATCGGTAGCTTGTTTGGCCAAGTTCAACACCTCCGTTTAACCAAAATTGTTAAGTGCACTCTGTTCATGCGTTTAAGGAGTTGGCCAGCAACTGATCCCACATCTAGCGCTGCTCGATCAATGCCTGAACACGGTCCGGCACCTTATCGCTGACTTCCAGCAGTTGCCAGCCGCTCCAGCCCATTTTCACCAACAAATCCGTTTGGAGCTGGTATGGAAATTCCGTATCTTTAAGATTATGCAAATGAAGCGTCTCACCCAGTAAATCCTTCACAAGGTTAAAGTTTGCCTCGAAACCCTCGCCCTTGGTATCTCTTTTGTCACTGTTAAGCTTCACCCGGACATTCGGCTGAACAACCTGGTCCATAATCGCCCTGATGGTCGGCAGCTCGCCCGCATTGCCGTGTGCTTCCAGGCGAATCTCTTGTCCATAGTCGGCGGCGAACACACCTACGACGTTCAGCGCATCGGCAATCTGCTCGACGGTCTTTTCCCGCGGAACGCCTTCATGAAAGCTGTTCGGGAAAACACGCACGCCGCTGCCGCCGACGTCCTTGCTGAGTTTGACATAAGCCTTGGTGCTTTCTATTGCCGAGTTAAGCTCCGCCTTATCGGGCGAATCATACCGTTCACCACTGGCAATACCCACGAGGCAAACAGGGCTATCTTCGAAACGTTTCTTGACTTCGCGGCGCTGCCGGGCGTCCAGCTCCAACTCGACCCCGTGAGCATAGGACTGGCTGGTTCGCAGCTCAACGCCGAATACCCCGGCTTTGGAGCAATTGGCAATCAAGGCCGGCACATCCCAATCCTTGCCCCATTGGTAGGTCGTGAATCCGAAACGGGTCCGGCCGGCACTTTTGGGGTTTTTCAAAGAATCGCACGAAGTTAAAGTGGCTGCCGCAGCGGCACCGGTTGTAACACATAGGCCGCGACTCAGAAAATCACGGCGTGAAAGTTCTTTTCGGTTCGAAGGAATCATTTTCAATGCTCACCTCAAATTCATATTAGTTCAGTTATTTTCACTGTCGTTTCTTAAGTGTCACGCCGATACCGGTGGTTTGCTTGTGCAGGAAGATAGTTTCCAGTTCCGGGTTTGTCGTGATCGCTTCCAAATAGTCCTGCATCTGCGAGCCGACATCGGTTGTGTTGTGGGCCAGAATCAGCCCCCCCGGCCGCACCAACGGCAGCAGCTTGTTAAGATAGTCGAGGTAGCCGTCCTTGTCCGCATCGATAAAAAGCATGTCGATAGGCTCTTTGAGTATTGTCACTTTCTCGTGCGCATCGCCCTCGATAAGAGTCACGAGCTTGTCGACACCGGCTCGTTTGAAGTTCTCACGGGCCAGCGAAGCCCGCCGGGCATCGATTTCGAACGTGGTCAGCTTGCCGCCGGTGGTTCGCAGGGCCAGGCAGAACCAGATTGACGCGTACCCGTTGGAGGTGCCGATCTCGACGATGTGCCTGGCGCCGGTTGCTTCGGCAAGCAGTCGCAGCACCCTGCCGTCTTCCGGCGGGACGCTCAGCATCTGGCTGTACTCATCGTGGCACATTCCCTCAAGCACGTTGAGGATTCTCTTTTCCTGCTCGCCGCTCGCTAATGGAGGACGCTCCCGACCAACCGAAATGTCACCGTTTGGGGTGCCTTTTTCCCCTATCCGAGTTACGCCGGGTCCGCTCTCTGTTTTTTGGGCGATCAGATACCCCACCCCCGCTAACACGACCACCACTACAATCACCGAGACGGTCTTGTTTGACATTTGCCGCTCCCTTCTAAATCGCCATCCCTTATTTTTCTGTCACATCAAACATGAACTGGTCCGGACAAATCCAAGAGTGGACTTTATTGCGATTCGTCAGGAATTTCCACAAAAATATAAAGAAAACGTCCTAAGAAATATTTTAGCACCGCCAATATCAATAACCACAATCTGATTATTTGCTCTGGCGTTTTTTGAGTGTCATTGTAACCCCCTGAGCCTGAACTGTCTCCAGGTTGGGATTCTTGGTAATAGCGTCGATGAAGCCCTGCCCCACCATATCAATATTGTGTGACAGGATCAGCCCGCCCGGACGAACCAGCGGCAACAGCTTTTTAAGGTAGTCAGTATAGCCTTCTTTGTCCGCATCAATAAACAGAACGTCTATAGGCTCCTTAATTTTCGTGACCGTTTCGTGGGCGTCCCCCATGACAAGTGTAACCATATTATCGACGCCGGCCCGCTTGAAATTCTTACGGGCCAATGAAGCCCGGCCCATCAAGCCGCGTTTGTCCAATTCCGTACCGATGGCCCCATCGAGCA
>CBDVBU010000351.1:0-4312 GCA_965372295.1 uncultured Phycisphaerae bacterium | reverse complement strand
ATGCGATTTCGAATCCACACCGTTATTCTATTGCTGATATCGACTCTGATATCAGGAATCCCGGAATTGGTTCTGCTTTGGTAAGTACGTGGATACCCCAGTCTATTTAGAAGGAGAACAAAATGAGAGATCGTCTATTGTCTAATCCAGTTTGCCTTTTTGTTGTCGCGATTTTTTCTTTGTCCGTCTATTCAACTGGGCTGTCAGCGGCAGATGAATGGGTCCCAGGAATTCAAGAACTGTATCGGCTCGATCGACTGGCTGTGCTCAAGGAGTCAATCAAGGTCGCATCGATATCCAGCTATGATCGGACAGGTGGAAACAACGATGGCTTCGGCGGACAATATTCCTTCGTGCGTAAGGAAAAGGATGGTCTGGTTCTGGCCGACTTGCAGGGCCCGGGGGTAATCTACAGAATCTGGACTCCCACACCGACGGATGACATGCTCGAGTTCTATTTTGACGGCGAGAGTCAGCCGAGCATACGTGTTAAGTTTCGTGAGCTCTTCTTGGGCAAACATCCTACCTTTGTTCGGCCGTTAGTCGGATACGGAGCAGGAGGATTTTACAGCTATGTACCGCTTACCTATGAAAAGTCGTGCAAGGTTTTCATCAGGGCTGAGCGTTTACAGTTCTACCAGATTAATTACGCAATATATCCTGAGGAAACGTCAATAGTGAGTTTTCCGAAGCAGCCCTCAGATGAATACCGATATCATTTGGAGAAAGCCAGGAGACTATTCGAATCGTGCGGCAGTGATATCAGTTCGTATCTTGTCCCTGCCGGTGGATCGATTGAGCGATTCAGCACGAAAGTCCGTTTGAAGCCGTCGGAGCCTGTGAAAATCTTCGAAATCAATCGTCCGGGAAGAGTTGTCGGGATTCGTATTTCGCCGCCGGAGGCTTTCGCTGATAAAGAGCGTGGAGTTATCCTTCGGGCATACTGGGATGGCGACAAGGAACCTGCAATACTCAGTCCCGCAGGAGATTTCTTCGGCTATGCGTGGGGCGAGCCGGCAACAAAATCCCTGCTGGTGGGGACGGCCAATCGTGTGAGCTATTGTTACTTTCCGATGCCGTTCGATAAGTCCGCAAGAATCGAACTGTTTTCGGAACGGTCGTTGGCAAGAGAGACGGAACTTGAGGCCGAGGTGCTGTTTGTGCCGGTCGCCCGGCGGGAGAATGAAGGCAGGTTTTACGCGATATGGAGACGAGAGAATCCGACAACCAAGGGCAGGCCTTTCACATTCATCGAAACCACAGGCCGGGGACACCTCGTTGGATTTATACAACAATCGCAGGGATTCGAGTCCGGCAACACTTATTTCTTCGAGGGTGACGATCAGACGACGATAGACGGCGAGCTTGTCATCCATGGCACGGGATCGGAGGATTTATACAACGGTGGGTGGTATGATGTCACCGGTCGATGGGACGCAAAGAGATCGTTTTCGCTGAGCGGTTGTCTCGGATATAAGAAGCACCTGGCCAGAACCGGGGGATACCGGTTTCTTTTAGGTGATGCATATTCGTATCGCAAAAGTGTGCTGCAGACAATTGAACATGCTCCTACCGGAAACGACCTTCTCAATGACTATTGTGCCGTGACGTTTCTGTATTCGCGGGACAGGCCGACCTGTGAGTTTGCCCTGCCGCCGGCGGCAGAAAGGAAAGTAATCGACCTGAAGCGCATCGTGTTTGCAACATGGTGGAATATTCCGATTAGCGCATTTTCGTACCGTAATGGAACGCTCACAAAGAATAGCGAGAAACTTGACGGCAAGGATGTTCGATTCCTTTCGTTTCGGGCCAAAAGCAACGACACGTTTGGGCATCACTTCATCTGCTTTATTTGCGAACTTCCGGCGGCAGGAAAGTACAAAGTCAGCCTTGATGCGGTCAAGGGACCGTCGCAGGGAAAGGTACAGATGTTTCTGGATGAAGCGCCGGTTGGGCCGGAAGTGGATCTGTATGCCACTGAAAGAGAATGTGCATTGGACGAATATATTGGCACACTTAATCTGGCCGAGGGGTCAAACAACTTGTTGTTCAAGCTTGTAGGCAAGCACGCAGAATCTCAGGGTCTGGGCCTGGATCTCACGAATATCGTTTGTGAACGAGTTGATTAAGCAAGCTGTTTTGGCTCCCGACGAGGGATAGACGAATGAATCACAGCAAAATAACTCGGCGGACTTTTATTAAAAATACAGCCCGATACATGGTAGGCTTTACATGTTTTCCCTACGTCCTCCCATCTTCCGTACTTGGTGGTAATGGAACAGTTGCGCCAAGTAATCTTATCACGTTAGGCCTTATCGGCACGGGTAACATCAACACTCACCACCGCGAGGCATTTCTCGCCGAGAAGGACACCCGCATCGTCGCGGTCTGCGATCCGGTGGCGGCTCGACGCGAGAGCTATCGGGATCGCATCAACCAGGCATATGGGGATACCGCGTGTGCCGATTACTGCGATTTTCGCGAGCTGTTAGACAGGGAGGACATTGACGCTGTATGTATTGGCACACCCGACCACTGGCATGCGGCTCAGGCTATCGCGGCCATACAGGCCGGCAAGGACGTCTATGTGGAAAAGCCCCTCACGCTTACGGTGGCGGAGGGGCGGCAGGTGGTCGAGGTCGCCACGGCTTATGGCCGGATCCTTCAGACCGGCCTGCAGCGCAGATCCGGCAGAGTCTACCGTCACGCCTGTGAGTTGGTTCGCAACCGCCGGATCGGGCGGTTGACTCGGGTGGAGGTTGGCATCATAGGGATCAACAAGGGTGTACAGGTAAGACAGAACTTCCCCAGAACAACGGTGCCGGATGATTTCGACTATGATCTATGGTTGGGGCCAGCTCTCACAAGCCCTTTTTGTCCTCAGCGAGTCGCTCGCGGCAATGAAGTATGCTACTGGTATTACATCTCCGACTATACGACCGGCTTCATTAGCGGTAATGGTGTGCACTTCGTGGACATCGCTCAATGGGGTATCAGCGACGAGGTCAAGCCATTGGAGGTGTACACCTTGTCGGCAGACATCCCTGCCGACGGGCTGGTTGACGATGCTATCGCCTGGAAGTCGGATGTCATCTACGAAAATGGGGTGACTATGAATTACAGCAACGAAGGCAATCCGCATCCCGACGGCATTCGATTCGTAGGGACGGAGGGCTGGATTCACGTGACAGGCGGCGGGGTCTTGAGCGCTTACCCCATGAATTTGCTCACGTCCGTGATTGGTCCCGACGAGGTCCACTTATACGATAGTCCTGAGCATCATCGTAATTTTTTGAATTGTATCAAAACGCGCCGGCCCGCGGCGGCTTCAGCCGAGGTCGGGCATCATGCTACTACAACGTGCAATCTGGTGGAGATTTCCGCCCGCCTTGGCCGTAAAGTAAGATGGAACGCCCGTGCGGAACGTTTCACCGGCGACGAAACGGCTAACCGCTTGCTGTCGAGGACCATGCGGGCGCCATGGCGGGTATAAAACAGGTAGAATAGAATCACAGAAGGGACAAAGCATGCTCGAGTTCGGAGAACGATTATGAAAACAGCACAGGTTTTTCTTTGTTTGCTCGTGGTCTGTTCGTCGGCGAGCGGCGAGCAAAAGGGTCTCATCACGATTGAAAACGCGCACATGCGATACACTGTATCTGCAGAGGGAAGAAACTTGGCATTTGTCGACCGTGTCTCTGGAGTTGACTATCTGAAACGCGATACACTATCGGCCTGCGCCATGGTTCGGTGCGGCGGCGCGGAATATCCCGCGACATCAGCCGTTCTGGCGGATGGCCGTCTAATCATCGAGTTCGGCCGGGTGAATGTGAAAGCGGTTGTTTGTGTCGAGTCCCGTGGCTCGTACATCTACTTGGCGCTTGAGTCGGTGAGCGGTGACAATGTAGAATCGCTCGTGTTTCTGAATGTTCCGCTCACTCTAAAGGGTCGGCCTGATGAGTCATTCGGTTCGTGCGCTCTGTCTCTCAACCTCATCACTCGGGTAAACCAACTGCCCGCGCTTCAGACAAGCCTGCAGGCATCATGCTACGACAAGTTTGGCATGGAAGGGGCCAAAGTCGCGATTGTGGCGATGCCGATGGAGAAGATGCTGACTGCTCTTAAACAAGTTTTGACCGAGGCGGATGAGATGCCGCACTGCACGGTCGCCGGGCCTTGGGCGCGTGACGTGCCATTTAACCACGGCTCATATCTGTTCAATTTCGGCTCGCTCACTGATTCGAATGTGGATGAATGGATAGCCATGGCGAAGAATCTCGGGGTAACCCAGATCGACAATCACGGCGGAAGG
>CBDVBU010000350.1:0-4356 GCA_965372295.1 uncultured Phycisphaerae bacterium | reverse complement strand
GGAAATTCCCGGCCGGGATCAGAACCATATCGAAAGATATTTTTTCGTCGGCCTTCGTTGTGACGGTCTCGGTAAATTTCTTCGGGGGGCCATCCTGTGCGGCTGCGAGACCAGCGGCCATCATGACACCCAGACAGATCACCACAGCGACGATGGGCATAAATGTACGACTCTTGAGCATATTTTATCTCCTCAAAAAAAACGTTCCAGGCAGGACAAGTAGGTTGGGACTTGTCCCGCCGAACCGTAATGGTGGGGCAAAGCTCCACCCTACATCATCTTTGTAAAGCCCGGCTTGGGCACCGGGTAGCTGCCATGAGCGCCCGCCTTGACCGGCGGTTCCATGCCGTCGTGACAGTCTTCCGGCCTGGGCGGATAATAGAAGTCGGACGCTTTGATCTGCTCCCAGGTGACTTCTTTGCCCGTGTAACAGGAGATTTGTCCCATGACGGTGATCATCGTGCTGCGCGTCATGTAGTCGCCGTTATTGACCGGCTCACCGGAGCGGATCGCCTTGAAAAGAACATCATGCTCGATCTGGTAAGGATTGCATCTTCCATTCCATCGCCAGTTTGTCTCGCCCCAGATCCGGCATCCCGTAACGGAGGCCTTGCCTTTGCTGCCGAGCACGGTACTGGAAGAATCGTTGTGGCATCCGGTCGTAGTCCGGCAGAAGGCATAGATGCGTACACCGTCGTCGAGTTCGTAAACGACCGAATGGTGATCGAACACATCACCGTAGATCGGCTTGGTCATCGAAGACCGCCCCCCCAAGCCGTGGCATTTCGTCGGAACCTGGTTGTGCAACACCCAACTGGACCGGTCCAGGTTATGCACCAGCGACTGTGGCACGTCGTCACCGGAGAGCCAGCGGAAATGGTACTGCGTGCTGCATTGCCACTGAAGCTCCGAAAGACCGGGCATTCGCTCGATCACGCCGTAGGGGCCGCGGAGGAAGTTCTCCTCAATGGCGACTACATCGCCAATGGCGCCATCTTGGATTCGCTGGACAGTTTCAGCATAGCCTGTGTGATAACGGCTGTGCAGGCCGGATACCAGGCACAATCCATTCTCTTTTGCCAGATCAGCCGCTTTCTGCATGAGCTTGAGCCCGGCCGGATCGATGCCGTGGGGTTTTTCCACGAAGACGTGCTTTCCCGCCTTGATCGCCGTCATCGAATGAAGCGGGTGGAACTTGGCCGCATTGGCAATCAATACGACGTCCGACGATTCGATTACGCGCTTATAGCCGTCTAAGCCGGCAAAACAGTGGTCGTCGTCCACCTGCACCTGGTCGCCCTTCTGCTCCTTGAGAATCCTTCGTTTGTCTTTGACGCGGCCCATAAAGATATCGCACATTGCCACCAGCCGGGTGCCGGAGTCCGCGGTGAGCGCCTGGGCGGCGGCCCCTGAGCAGCGTCCTCCGCAACCGACCATACCCACGCGGATGATATTGCCGCCGGCGGCATAGACGCTATGGCTGATGCCCAGCGAGCCTGAGATGGCAGCCGAAGCCGCCACGGTTGAAGCCTTCAAAAAATCGCGCCGTGTTGAACCGGCGCCTTTATCTGATTCATTTGCATGTGCCATAATATCTCCTTTTTCAATACGTCTTTTTTACATTGTCATTTTGCGTCTTTATTCATAGTTTCCTCTTTGTGTCTGTGGTAGTTGGATTGTGTTGCTCTTGTTCAGAGGACCTTGGTAACGCCGGGCATAGCAACCGGATAGTAGCCGTTTTCATCGGCTACCACCGGGGGTATGGCGTCAAAGGCGTACCTTTGGGGTGCTAAACTGACGTTGGAGTTGATCGCCTGCTCCCAGCGGACCATCTGTCCGGAGTAGCTGGCCATCCGGCCGAGGATCGCGGTCATCGTGCTGATCGCCCCGTACTCGGTTTCGTTGTGCGGCTTGTCGTTGCGGATGGCGTCCATGAGCACGTCGTGCTCGACCTGGTACGAGTTGGGGTTCGGTGCGCGGAATCGCCACTTGGCGGCACCTTCGATCCGGCCACGCTCGATGTCGGCGTAGCCATCGGTGCCGTGGGCGTACGCCGCTTGCTGGTTCCAGCAGCCCGATATCTGCCGCGTCTGGGCGAACATCCTGGTGCCGTCGTCGAAAGCGAACTCGACAAAGTGGTGGTCGAACACATCGCCGTACTGCGTGTCGAGGCGGAACTGTCGCCCGCCTTGGCCCTGGGCTGTGACCGGGTGGGCACCCTTCAGCCACAGGCAGGTATCGAGTTCATGGATGATCGCCTCGACGACGTAGTCGCCGCCCAGCCAAACGAAATGGCACGGATTGCGCAACTGGTACTGCATCTCCGTCATGTCGGACGGACGGGATCGCGTATTCTGGAAGAAACCCATGTTCCAGTAACATCGCAGCAGGGAGATTTCCCCGATAGCGCCGCTCTTCAGGCGCTTGATGGTTTCCTGGTATCGAAGGTCGTGGCGACGTTGGAGGCCGACGACGACTTTCAGGTTCTTCTTTCTGGCCTCTTCGTCGGCTGCCAGTATTCGACGCACGCCCGGCGCGTCCACCGCCAGAGGCTTCTCCATGAACACGTGCTTGCCGTACCGGACGGCACATTCGTAGTGCATGGGTCGGAAGTGCGGCGGGGTAGTCAGTATCACCATGTCCACGCCGCTGTCGATGGCCTTCTGGTACGCGTCGAAGCCGACGAAGCGCCGCTCCGGCGGCACGTCTATCCGGGCGGCTAATCCTTGATGGGCCTCCCGGTCGTAATCGGCCTCTTGGCCCTTGGTGAGATTGACCAGACTGCTCTGGAGCCTGTCCTCGAACACATCGGCCATCGCCCAGAGCTTCACCGGCCCCTTGGTCTTAAGCGTCTGAGAGGCGGCCCCCGTGCCGCGGTACCCGCAGCCAATCAGGGCTATCTTGATCGTATTGTTTGCCCTGGCGTAGATGCGCGGGGCGATCCCCGCCATCACGGCCGAGGTGGCCGCGATACGACCGGTGCTTTTCAAGAATTCGCGACGCGACGTGTTCGCTTCTCTACCCAATTCGTTCGAATCAGACATAATGCCTCCTTTTTCGATGTGCCTTTGTCAGACTTTGTTTTTTCTAATTTAGGATCAAGAATTTTCCTGATATCCCGTTTAATTGACTCGTTCGTATCGCTTTGCCGATCCTTTTACTTACCATTACCAAGACGACTGTGTATTATATCCTCTAAGCATTTCGGATTCAAGCTTTGTTCGGAGAACGATGATATCTGAGGAACTATCCTCTCAGGTAGTGGCAACCTCAAGCGCAGCGTTCCCCTGAGCGAAACGGATGAACCCATATTTGAAGCCTGCAAGCTGGACGGTACTTTCATGTGGAGGGTTAATCAAAGTATTTGGTGCCGGATTTCAAACGTGATACAGCGATTGTTTTTTTTCGAATTATGTTGACGCAATATTTTCAAAAAGGTAGAATTCTCATATTAGATTAACATTGGCCCACAACCTTGAGAATCAGGAAGCAATCAGCCGTCCGGGCCTGGTTTTTTGCCCCAGATGGCAGGTTTTAATAAATACAACTGATCAGATGAATTTAGGAGACTTCTCATGCAAAAGAAAAACTCGAACCTTTCACGGCGTGCGTTTCTGAAACGTACGGCAGCTTTGGCGGCGGTGCCGTGCATCGTTCCGGCTACGGTATTCGGTCGCAACGGGGCTGTGCCGCCCAGCGAGCGCATCGTGCTTGGCGGCATCGGTATCGGCAACCGCGGCTCACACGACCTGCGATGGATGCTGCCGGAGTCGGATGTGCAATTTGTCGCAACTTGTGATCCCCAGAAGTCGCGTGCCGAGAAGGTCAAACAACTTGTGGACACTCGTTACGGCAACAAGGACTGCGTCATATACCACGATACGCGCCAGTTTCTGGCCGAGCGCACTGATATTGACGCCTTGCTGGTCACTACCGGCGACCGGTGGCACGCGCTGGCTTCCATTATGGCGATGCGGGCGGGCAAGGATGTTTATTCCGAGAAGCCTTCCAGCATGACTATAGCGGAAGGCCAGGGCGTTGTGGAAACCGCAAAACGCTATCGCCGCATTTATCAAACCGGCACGCAACGGCTCAGCGAAGGTAATTTTACATTCTGCAACGAAATGCTCCGCACCGGCCGGCTCGGCAAGGTCCACACGGTACGCGCACACATCGCCCCGTGGGACGCGGCTGAAATGAAGCATGACTGGCTGCCCGCCGAGCCTTTGCCGCCGAAGAGCGAAGTGGACTGGGACGCATGGCTCGGACCGTGTCCCTGGCGGCCTTATAACTCGGCGTATACACGCGGCGGCTGGCGAGGCTTCTACGATTTCCACACCAGTTGTATCGGCGAAT
>CBDVBU010000349.1:0-4373 GCA_965372295.1 uncultured Phycisphaerae bacterium | reverse complement strand
GCAACGGGCTTTTCCTCCTCCGCCGCCATAACAATTCCACTAATTAGTGCAACAAAAAATCCAATAACCAACATTATTCTTCTCAGCTCCATTTTGTTTCCCTTCATCTAAACTTAAATCATTTTGTAATAAACAACACAAAATCTCGACGGCAGCTCCGGTATCAAAGCCGGCCTACTTATTAAAACATTTGTCGAGATGTTCTTTCGACGGCGGTTTGGTATAAAGACTTACGACCACGGCAACGATAATCGAAATCGGCAGAGCCACTATGATCGGATCGACCACGTCCCAGTTGGGATGGCCTGCAAAGATACTCGTTTTGCCGCCGGTGACTTTTTGCACCAGCCCTATGGCGCCTGCTTCTGCGGCTTTAACGAAAAGCAGCCAGAACGACGTGACGGCAAAACCCGCTACCATCGACCAGATTGCGGCGGTCCTTGTCATTCTCTTCCAGAACAACCCTCCAATGAAGGCCGGCAGGAATGCCGATGCGCACAAACCGAAGAAAATCGCCGTCGCACGGGCGATGATGTAACCGCCGCGGGCATAATAGCTCCAAAGCATCGCCACAATGATTCCCAGAATTATACCGGCGCGATTGATTCCGATACTCCTTCCATGCCTGCCGGTAAGCTGCTCGTAAACGTCGCGGCCGATACTTGTCCCGACAGTATGAAACTGGCTGGAAAGGGTGCTCATCGCGGCAGCTAAAAGGGTCAGCAGAAACAACAGACCAAACCATCTTGGCATGGCCGAGGTGATATATTTTGGAATAATCTGATCCGAACTGCCGCCTGCATAAACCACGGAAATACTCCGACCCGTCACGACTCCGGCGTCAACCGCGGATTGCTCCAGCTCCGACTCGCACAGTACAACAGGAGCCAGCTTGCCTTCGACATCTACCCACTTGCCCGATTCGTCCTTGCTGGCAATCTGCAGAACGACATAGCCCTTCTCCTGGTCAATGGTCTTGGCCACGCGTCCCTTCAGGGGCGGGCCGTATTTCGCAAAGTACGCGTTGGAAAGGCTGCCGACCGTGAAGGCCACGCCTGTCATCACGAGGATAAAAACCCCACCGACCATGGCGGCCCGGTTTAGCTCCTTCTTGCTTTTGACGGTCATGAACCGTACAATTAACTGCGGCTGAGCCAATACGCCGATGCCGACACCCAGCGTAATCGTCGAAATGACAATCCACCACAGGTTATACTTCAGATCGCCAAAGCCGAACGGAGGCATGGCGGTCCAGCCTCTGTGACCGATCGCCTGGAGCTTGCCGGGAACAAGCGGCGCCAGGTCGGTCAACGCCTGGTGGGCTTTAGTCACCCCTCCAAGCTTGCTGTATGTAAATATAAGCAGTGTCAACATGCCTACGAACATGATGGTTCCCTGCAGTGCATCGCCGTACATCACGCCTTTAAGCCCGCCCATCACTACGTAGGCCGCGATAATGACACTGAAGAGAAGCAGTGCGACGTTGTAAGGAATTCCGAACTGAGTCGAAATGAATTCACAGCCGCCGATAAGCACCGCCGCGGCATACAGGGGAATGAACAGGAAAATCACAAGACCTGCAAACACCTGAATGAACTTGCTCTCGAAGCGCCTTGCCAGCAGTTCTGGAAATGTGTGCGCATCGAGGTGATGACCCATCCGCCGGGCGGGTGGGCCGAGAAAGACGAAAGCAATAAAGATACCCACAAATATATTCAGAAACGTCAGCCACAATACGCTCATTCCGAATAGACCCGCCACGCCGCCGAAACCGACGATGGCGCTTGTCGAAATGAACGTAGCCCCGTAACTCATCGCCATTACATACGGATGGACTTTGCGTCCGGCAATGAGATAGTCGGCGGCTGTTTTTGTCCGTGTGTATCCCAGCCAGCCGAGATATACGACCAGCAGCAAATACACCAGAACGACAAGAATCTCGAGTACTCCAACTGTCTGTCCTAACATAGTGCTGTACTCCATTTTAACAGCTTGAAAATTGAGCCAACGGATGAACTTTGCGCCACGAAATTGAATTATTAGTAACAATCTTAATCTGCTTATAACTCGGGCAGACTAAATAAAGTATAAAATAGTGTGCCGCCGATGCCCCGGCAGGCACTATAACTTCCGACAACACTTAATGCTCTCCTGTTTTTATACTTCTTTAAACAACCAAAACTTTCGATGACTCGGTCTGCGAGAATCTTGCCAATACCGTAACGTAGGAAAATCAGAGCTCATCTTCCAGCTTCTTTTCCTCCTGAGCCCATTGCAAATCTTCCGTTTTGGCTTCGTCTGCACCGCGATTCCAGTTGATCAGGCCATAGACCACACACAGCAGGGAACTTGCAATACATAAAACGTATACAACGGCAACATACTTGTCTTCAATGCCCAACATATTCTTTTCCCCTGTTAATTACGGAGTAAGTTTTACCCGTGCCCGGGAGTTTGTAATTGAACACATTTTTTCCGTATTGTCATGCATTTATTTAAATATAAAATTAAATCGGCGTATTTTCTTACAAAACGACACAAAAAAACAGCATTTTCCCTCGATATTAATACTGATATCCGTATTTAACGGCATCCGCTAAGGCATGTTAAACATCAGGCGAAATCGTATCTATAGCTGATTGCCAAAAAACATTTGTTTGTATGTCCTTTGTAGAAAAGAAGTTATCGGTATTGACAGGGGTTTGGGCGATCTCATGGAAAATCCAGCAGCGACATCGCATTTCTTGAGAGTATACTCTCAAGTTTTTTTTCGGGAAGCATGAAATTTTTTAGCTGTAAAAGGGTTTTTTCCTGGTCCGTCCATGGTGAATCCGTGCCGAACAGGATGTACTCTTCGGGGTGACACATAAGCATTTTTCTGGCTGTCTCAGATTCCATATACTCAAATGCGAACGATATTTCCATGTATATCTCCTGCCCGAGTAACAGCTCCTGCACCTCGTCCCATTGCTGCCATGCACCGAGATGAGTTGTTATAAACTTGAGTTTTGGGAACGCATTTTTGATCTTGAGGAGCTTCTCCGGATCGGCTCTTCTTTCCTTCGGAAATGCTATATCGAATCCCGTGTGCATCACGACCATCATGTCCTCGTCACAGAGCTTCCGGTACATCTCGAACAGCCGCTCCTCGTCGGCATAAAATTCCTGGTAAAAAGGATGCAGTTTAATTCCTTTGAATCCCTCGCTTTTGATAAGCCCGATTCGCTCGATGCACTTAGAATCTCTGGGATGCACCGATGGAAACAGAATTATCCGCTCGGACCTCACCTTCTTGCACCATTCGAAGATAGGCTCGAACTGCTCGGGCTTTGTCGCTATACAGCAGACAACACTCTTGTCGATTCCGCTGTTATCCATTGAGCCGAGCAGCGCTCCGATTGTGCCGTCAAGATACGCCTTGACATCCGGCGCTTCTTCGATTAGCTTCTTTATGGCTCGCGGAGCTAGAGAATCGGGAAATGCGTGTGTGTGAAAATCGATAATTCCTTCTGTCATTTCAGTTTCCAATAACCGTCAGGCTCGATAGTATGCCGCCGTCTTAATTCTATATCCGTATGTCATAATAACGCCGTCCCCCGGACTCTTCCAGCAATTTTCTGCGAATCCTTCATTATCCGTCTTCTCAAAAGGTCAACCTTGATATACCAGCCGGCTTGCGATAGTATTTGGTGCCGTGGCGTACTTTTGAAAAAGAGCAAACATTACTTTGGAGACCTGCAAGATGCAGACTATCAGAAACTTTCTCAAAAATGACAGGTTTGCCGCGCACAACGGAATCGAGCTGCTGGAAATCTCCCATGGCAGGGCAAAGGCAAAGCTGGACATCCGGGACTATCACCTAAATGGCGCCGGCATTGTTCACGGCGGCGCGATTTTCGCGCTGGCGGACCTGGTATTTGCCGCCGCCTCGAATTCGCACGGAACTATCGCCGTGGCCATCAATGCGAACATCTCTTTTCTGAAGGCGTCAGCGGGCGGGACATTATATGCCGATGCGAGAGAAATCTCAAAGAATCCGAAGCTCGGAACCTACACGATCGACGTCACCAATGAGGACGGGGACATCATCGCCGTCTTCCAGGGCATGGTCTATAGGAAAAAGGATAAGATCGAAGATTTAATAAAGTGACTCACAACCGCTGTTTGGCGGAAATGGAAAGTCGGTGCTATTATGAATGCAGCACGGCATTTGAAGCGGCAAGTTTTCCATACATTGTTCCGCCATCGGTATTGGCCGGCGGCGGGGCCGTGCCGCCGAGCGAAAAAGTCGTAATGGGATTCATCGGCGTCGGCAGCATGGGTGGCGGGCATTCTTGATTTGTCATGCTGTCCTGGGGACTCCTTACGGAGAG
>CBDVBU010000348.1:0-4396 GCA_965372295.1 uncultured Phycisphaerae bacterium | reverse complement strand
TGTTAGAGGATTCCTATTTTTACCCTGCACGAATCATACATAATCTTATACTAAAAATGAGCAGGAAGATAGCGGGAATCTAACAAGAACCGTGAAACTTGTCAAAGAAATTTTTCTTCTTCTAACAAAAGCAGGAAATTGCAAATTCTACCAACCGTATCAACTTTCGAGATACGAAATACAAGATACGTAATATTACTCAGAGAGTAGTCACGGAGATTTTTTGAAATTTCCCTCGACATTTATTCGTTATATTCGTATAATATATAACAAAAATAGCATATCGTATGCTTGTCCTGAGTGGAATAGAAGGGTCGTATGTTTTATGTAGAATGTTGAATGGAGAATTGCGATTAGTCTGAGCCAATAGTAAATAGTAAATCATAATTAGTAAATCCGGTGGTTCTCCGGCCAAGTAATTTTGCAAAACAAAGCCAATTTCAAAAGAGCTAAAATGAATGTAAACATTTATATACAAGAGGAATATAACGATTTCCGCAGTTTCAGACTGCGAAAAAACAAAGCCAATCGCCGTTCTTTGGCAGGGAACTCGAAGCACTCCATGGATACGGAACAGCAGCCCTCAAAACAGATTTAACAAAGCCCAATTTTGCAAAACAAAGCCAATTTTCCATAGGGGTAAAAAGGCGCTAAGTAAGTAATATCAATGGTTTATGGAAATTTTAATGGATCAGGGCAACGTAAAAACAAAGCCAATTCAAAGCCAATTTTAGAATCCCGCCCTACACCAAAGAAGCGGGAAAAAGAAAGCGGACTTGAAATTATCACAAATACCGATACTATCAGAGTTGAGCCGGAACCGTTTGGAAGCATAAAAGCAGCTTCTAACGTGAATTAGAATGAATCTTTATAAAAAGGCAACCAACGATGGGAATCTTCACTAAAACAGCAGGATTTTTCAAAGAACGGTTAGGGAAAACGCGGGCTAAAATCAGCTCTTCGCTTTCTTCGGTATTGAGTCTGAGCAGAAAAATTGATGAACAACTGCTCGATGAACTGGAAGAAACGCTGATTCGTGATGATATCGGCGTCGAGACAACGGACAAACTCGTCTCAGAACTGCGAGAGGCTTATCGCAACAAGCAAATCGCCACTACCGACGATATTATACCGTTTCTTAAGGAGCACATCAAAAGCTACTGGCCGGACCGCGACAGACAGCTACATCTGGCCCAGACCGGCCCAACGGTTATCCTTGTTGCGGGCGTCAACGGCACCGGCAAAACCACGAGCATCGCCAAACTCGCGTATATATTCAATAAAAATAACAAAAAGGTCATTGTTGCCGCCTGTGACACATTCCGTGCCGCCGCTGTGGAACAATTGACAATCTGGGCCGAGCGAATCGGTGTACAAATCGTCAAACACCAAAGCGGCAGCGACCCGGCGGCTGTTGCCTTCGATGCCTGCGAAGCCGCCCTCGCCAGAGACACGGACATCCTGATTCTCGACACAGCCGGCCGGTTACACACAAAAAAGGACCTGATGCAGCAACTTACAAAAATCCGCGATGTGGTCGCACGTAAGATCCCCGACGCCCCGAATGAGGTGCTGCTGGTTCTCGACGCTACAACAGGCCAGAACGCAATCTCCCAGGCGAAATTATTCACCGAAGCGATTAACGTTACCGGCATATTCTTAGCCAAGCTTGACGGCACGGCACGCGGCGGAATCGTCATCGCCATCAAAGACCAGCTCGATATCCCGGTAAAATTCATCGGTTTGGGCGAAAAACCGGAAGATATAGCAGAGTTCGACCCGGCCACATTCGTGGAAGCATTGTTTAGCTAAATATACATATCGGAGGAACGAAAAATGAAAATATCGGTCCCCACTGTATTAAAAACAGGTTTCATGCTGTTAGCCTGCTTTTTAACCATCGTTTTATCCAGCACTATTTTTGCCGATGAAAGAGTAGTGCAGTACCAGCAAAAGGCCGGTCCGTTACTCTGGCCCTCGGAGCCTCCCAAGGACATTCCCTTCGAGCAATCCAAAGAACTCGTCGGGATATTATTTACCGGCGTGCACAGCGATTATCGAGCCGCAGATACATGGTATCCTTCCTGGGCCTTGGACGACAATTTATATTCTCCATGGACGGACGGACAAACTGACGGCATGAGATCCAGCTCCGGTGGCCCCAATGCGACTACCGGTCAGGCAGTAATGATTGGCAATGATCCTCTTAATCTCAAAATCAAGGCTCTCGGCACGACTAAGGGCAATCCTCGCCCCTACGAAGGCCGCTATCCCTGCGGCAGTCTTGTGTACAACGGCGTCTGGTATTACGGCACATATTGCCTGGGCCCTGCCGGAAGCGTCATGCACGAGGGCATGAGATGGAATTGGCCGGTATTGGGCCCCATTCCCGGTTTCCGAATCTCCACCGACTATGGCAAAACCTGGACCGACAGCCCACACACACCGGCAAGACCCCTTTTTCCCGAACCTGCCAAATTCATGGGCCCGCTAAAAATCGGCTCACCCAAATTCATAGATTTCGGCAAAAACATGGAATACTCGCCCGACGGCAAAGCTTATCTGGTCGGTTATGGTGCCGAAGAAAACGATCCCAAACCCCGATATGCCAACCTGAGCTGGATATCCGGCGACCAGATTTATCTCACAAGGGTCAAACCCAGCATCGAAAACATTAACGACGAATCAAAGTATAAATACTTCGCCGGACACGATAATGACGGAAAGCCTATCTGGTCCTATGATTTCGAAGACATCAAGCCTTTGCTGGAATGGAACAATAATATGGGCTGCGTCACAATTACCTATAACGCACCGCTCAGGAAATACCTGATGTGCATAACCGATGGCTGGCCGACAGTCGCGAAGATGAATTCCTACATTCTCGAATCCGAGAAGATTACAGGCCCGTGGAAGCTTGTTACATATATGAAGGAGTTCGGCGAACAGGGTTATTTCCTTAATTTCCCGTCTAAATTTATCAGCAAAGATGGATTGACGCTTTGGCTGTGCTATTCGGGCAACTTCAGTCAGGGCTGGAATAACATCCGATTCAAAGCAAAACCGCCGGGCAGCCGCTACGGCCTTGTCCTGCAGCAGGTAAAATTGCTAAATCCGGCAACGTACCGACAGTACAAAGAAACACAGAACCAGCAGCAGAAAGACCCGCTCAAGAGCAGCAGCAACATAGCTCCGCAAGCCAAAGTAACCGCTTCATCAACCTACAAAGGCTACTCCGCCGAGGCTGTGATTGACCAAGTGGTTGGCGGGTACCCGGAAGATACATCAACCGAATGGGCCAGCAACGGCGAAAAAGCCTCGGCAACACTGCAATTGAACTGGGGTAAACCCAAAACAATCAACCGCATCTGGCTTTTTGACAGACCCAACACAAGCGCCGACCAGGTTACCGCCGGCATCCTCACCTTCAGTGACGGCAGCTCGATAAACGTCGGCGAGTTGCCTGACGACGCCTCTGCTGCTAAAGAAATCACATTCGGGCCCAAAGAGGTCACCTGGCTGAAGTTTGTCGTTACTTCCGTCAAGCCGGAAACTCAGAATATCGGCTTAGCTGAAATCGCAGTTTTCGGCCCCGAAGAATGAAAGGATATATTTCAATAATGACTTCTTTTGTTACAATATTGAATAAAAGAATTTTTATATATCTTGTACTGGCAATCTGGATAGCTGCAAACACATCTTCAGAGCCAAAATCTGTGCCGCTGATGCAAGTTTTGCCGATGCCTTATCAACAGGTGTCGTTCCAGCGGGATGGCATCGAGCTTACTCGATACCACTTCGGGCCGGGACTGCATCGGCCGTTTCTGTTCCCGGTCATCGGCCCTTCGGGACTGTCCCTGACGCGCATGGGACATCCGCATGACCCGGAATCGCACAGCCATCATAACTCGGTCTGGATTTCTCACCATGATGTCAACGGCATAAACTTCTGGAGCGACGGCGGTAAAGGAAAGATCCGCCACAAACGCATTGTGGAGTTCGAGGACGCCGACGAGCAGGCTTACCTGGTTGCGGAGAATGAATGGATCAACAACGACGGCAAGGTCCTGCTCCTGGAAACACGCCGGGTAACGGTTCTTCCGCTATCAAACAATGAATGGCTGCTTACAATCAATATGGAATTCAAGGCAAAAAGTGGAACTGTCACGCTTGGAAAGACTCCCTTCGGAATGATCGGCGTGCGAATGGCTAAAACCATCGGCGTCAATGACGGCGGCGGAAAAATCCGCAACTCCGAGGGAGCGGTAAACGAGAAAGAGGTTTTCTGGAAACACGCCAGGTGGGTTGACTACTCCGGCGCTATCACAAACGGGAAAATAGAAGGCATTACACTCTTCGATCATCCGGACAATCCGAACTTTCCCGCCTGTTTCCA
>CBDVBU010000347.1:0-4424 GCA_965372295.1 uncultured Phycisphaerae bacterium | reverse complement strand
GGCATGAAAACTGTTACCGGTTTCTTCGAGCACAACAGTGTCATACTTCATATCGGTGATGAGCTGATGACCTTTGGCGCCGTGAGCCAGGAATCTCCGTGGCGATTCACGAAGCTCCGGCGCGGCGCATTCGGAACGAAGCCGGCCGGCCATCAGAAAGGTGCTAAAGCCCGCCAACTCAAGGAGTGCTTCGGTCTTCTTGTGCCAGATGTGGAGTCGTCTCTTTTTGAAGAGATTGCGAAAAATCATGCCGACATCGTGAACTCGTGCGATTTCGACGGAATATACTTAGATGCCATTGACGGCAGCAGCATTTTGCGGGGCGCAGATGAGTGCTGGTACTGGGCGGACAAGTTCATTTTCGAAATCCAGAAGCATCTCAAGAAACCCGTAGGTATGGAGATGAGTGCTATGTGGCACCATTTCTGGCAGTTCCGCACCCGATGGCAGGCATGGGACTATCCACAGCGGGGGCACAAACGCTTCATTGATACACACGCCGCTTCTGTGAACGGTGGGCTCCTGCTGCCTCTTCATCTCGGATGGTGGAATTTCCAGCATTTCAATCCGCCGCAGGTTGAGCCGACCTATCCTGATGTCATCGAATATCTCGGCGCCAAGCTCATCGGATGGGATGCGGGCATTTCCCTTACCGGTGCGATTAACCGTGATCGTCTCGCTACGGTGCCGCTGTTCCGCCGAGCCGTGGATATCCTTCGCACGTGCGAGGAACTTCGTCGAGATGAAGCCTTCGATGAGACAGTTAAAGCGAAACTGCGCCAGCCCGGAAAAGAGTTCTCGCTCTTTCGCGACACGGGCGGAAAATGGCGATTTCGCCCGGCCCACTATGACTCGCATACGGCATCAGGTTCGGAACCCTGGAGCCTGTCATGGATGGCGCGGAATCCTTTCGGTGAGCAGCCGGTAAAATTCCGTCTTGAGGCATTGATGTCTGTAAAATCATATTATGATGCCAACAATATAGTTCTGGCTGAATTTTCGAATTCGTCCCAGTTTAAGGAACCGCCGCGTGCTGCCGATGGTGTTACTGCGTCGCTGGATGAAACATCGGAAGGACCGAATGGGGCAGGTATATTCAGTGCAGAAAATTCCGGCAAGGTTCCACATAACGCCGCATGGGCCAGACTTGACCGCAAGTTCTCGCCCTGTCTCAATTTGAAGAATCATCAGGCGATTGGTGTGTGGGTCGAGGGCGACGGCCAGGGACAGATCATAGCCATTCGGCTCGAAAGCCCTCGTCACATTTCCTTTGGCGCAGTGGCAGACCGTTATATCAATGTCGATTTCACCGGGCCAAGACTGTTTACGCTCGTAGAGACCGAATCGGTCCGTTGGAGTGACTACGTATGGAACGACGGCAAATGGCTCTATAACGTCTACCGAGAGACCATTAAATTCGGCACGATTGAATCCCTTAGCATCTGGTACAACAATCTGGCCGAAGACAAACAAACAAAGTGTATCATCGGCCCAATTAAGGCTATGCCTATGGTCGCCTGTATAGTGAAAAATCCTGTTGTGACTGTCAACGGTAAAGCGATTGTTCTCCCGGTGGAAATGCAATCGGGCACTTTCCTGGAATTCGACGCGGGAAACGACTGCATACTCTATGGCTCGAAAGGTGAGATGCTCACCAAGGTAAGGCCGGACGGTTCAGTACCTGTGTTCTCGGCGGGAGAGAATGAGATCCAGTTCTCGTGCGACGCAGTTGGCGGATCGGCACCACGCATTAAACTCACGATTATCTCGCACGGCGGACCTCTTTAATCCAAATGCTGAACCATTGAGAAACCGAGTAAGAAAACGTGATGTGTGTCGGACAAGTGGCCAAGAATCAGGTAAGCCTGAAAAGAAACCCAAAAAGGGAACAAGGTAAAATCGACATTTGTATAGACTAAGCTTGTCAAATCTCGTTAAGAATACTCCAACATTGCCCAACAGAATGAACAGGCCACCTATGAAGAGTCCAAAGTCAAATACTAAAATCCCTGTTGCCACAAAAATTCTCTTTGAGGCATCCTCGTTCCGTAGCGTCACAAGTCTCAATCAGTACTATTCCAACTGCATCCAGAGATAGGTATAAGTAAGGGCTGCTTTCAATGCTCTCTGTCGATTCGTAACCGCCGCTGCATGGCCGCCCTCCATGTTCTCATAGTAATAGACTTTATGACCCATATCTTCCATTTTAGCCACCATTTTGCGTGCATGTCCGGGATGTACCCTGTCGTCTTTTGTGGAGGTGTAAAAAAAGACCTGTGGATATTTCTTATCTGGGGACACATTATGGTATGGCGAATACTTCTGGATATAGGCCCATTCCTCGGGAATATCCGGATTCCCGTATTCAGCCATCCAACTGGCGCCGGCCAGCAGCTTGTTATAGCGTTTCATATCCAGTAGCGGGACCTGGCAGACCACGGCATTGAACAGTTCCGGCCGTTGAGTAAATACAGCACCTACTAATAATCCACCGTTGGAACCACCCATGATACCCAAATGTCGCCGCGAAGTGATCTTGTGTTTGATCAGGTCTTCAGCAACGGCAATAAAGTCATCAAAGCACCGCTGGCGGTTTTCCTTCAATGCAGATTGATGCCATTTGGGGCCAAACTCGCCGCCTCCGCGTATATTGGCCAGAGCATAAACGCCCCCTCTTTCCAACCAGGCAGTACCAAGAACGCCAGAATAGTAGGGAAGACTTGAACTCTCAAAGCCACCATAGCCATACAGCAGGGTTGGATTGGAGCCATCTATCTTCATCCCTTTGGACTGCACGAGGAAATAGGGTACGCGTGTGCCGTCCTTCGAAACGGCCTCCAATTGTTTGACCTCCAACCGGCTGCTGTCAAAAAAAGCAGGCAGGCTTTTGGTTTTCAGCCTGTCTTGTTCATCTGTGACATAATACAGATTGGATGGTGTCAGAAAATCCTGATAATTGAGAAAATACCGGTCCGATTCCTCGTCCGGGGAAACAACAGAAAAAGTCCCCAAACCTGGCGCCTTGACCTTCTCCTTTTGCCAACCACCATTCTGGAACCGATACTTATACAGCTCGGTTCTAACATTAGTTAGCATATCCACAAACAGCAGATTCTTTGTGCTGGAATGACCAATGACATTTGATCGTTCATTAGGTTCGGTAATGATGCTGAATTTACGATCACCCTGAAGGTATTTATCATAATCGATGCTTATTAACGATCCCTGCTTGTATGTTTGTTCACCTATCGTCCAGTCTGATTTGAGCCGTACAAGCAATTGATTTTTGAAGAATCCACCCAATCTTGCATCATCAGGGATATCTATTTTCAAGGGCTTACCATCTTCAATCACATAAGTGTGTGACGTGTAAAAGGTTATTCCGCGACAAATAACATCATACTGTCTCTCTGGCGTATTGATTACATAACAGCCGACAGAGACGTCCGTTGTTTCGCCTTCGAAGATGGTTTTGGCTGCGCTTAATGGCTTCCCTCGCTTCCATATCTTCGTGATGCGCGGATAGCCCGATTCGGTTAAGCTTCCTTCACCAAAATCGGTTTGCACATAAACCGTATCCCGATTTTTCCAGGAAACAGAACCCTTTGCCTCGGGCAGATAGAAACCGTCTTTTACAAACTCTTTAGAGTTCGTATCAAATTCACGTGCAACAGTGGCGTCACTGCCGCCACGTGAGAGATAGACTATATAGCAAGTGTAATCCGGATATAATCCGGCGGCCCCTTTGTAAACCCATTTTTCGCCTTCCTCCTCGCAGAGTTTATCAATGTCCAGCAGAATCTCCCATTGCGGCGATGGTTTGAGATATTCGGCTAAGGTTGTGCGGCGCCAGATGCCTCGTTCATTTTTTTCATCTTTCCAGAAGTTATAGATATATTTCCCGCGAATTCGAGGATAGGCGATCCGCTCGTCAGAGTTCATGATTTCCAGATTTTTTTCATAAGTTTCCTCAAATATTGGTTGAGTTTTCAAGACAGCAAGCGAGGCTTCGTTTCTGCCCTTAACCCAACTCAAGGCCTTTTCCCCTTCGATTTCCTCCAGCCATAGATAGGGATCAGTGTCCTCCTGAGCTTGTATTTCGTTGAAGGATTGAAGAAGTATAAATATTGGAAATAGAATGATAATCAGATTTCTCATTAGTAGCCTCTTTATAACTGAAATCTATCTTTTATGCTGCCTTGAAAACAGTACTAAACACTGCATGTGTTATGATACACAATCTTTCCGTTAGCTTCAATAATCTTGCCGAATGATTTGATAAACTGCTTCATTATTATGAATTCGGGATTTCCCATTTAACTTCATAATATATCGGGTTGCGCCATGATTCTAATGTGTGTGGATGTTTCTTCCGCTTCGTCATAAAGGCGTTGACATACATACAATATTGTGCTATTATTGAG
>CBDVBU010000346.1:0-4438 GCA_965372295.1 uncultured Phycisphaerae bacterium | reverse complement strand
ACCTTCGATTTCACATGCATTCATCATTGGGCTTGACGCCCGTAACGGAATGTATGACTCAACGATATTCGCGACTGGAGATGAATATGATACCTTCAGAGCAACTATAACTGCAATGGGCCACACTATCGTATCGGTATCTTCGTTTGAGACAGAGGACCTGGTTGGATTGGACAGCCTTATGCTTAAACAGCCTTATTTGGGAAATAGGCCGGCAGGTTTTTCCGACAGTGAAATTTCCGCTATCCACGCTTTCGTTGATGGCGGTGGCGGCCTTATAGTGCACGCGGAGGGGGGGACCGGCAGCAAGGATTACGTGGACAATTTGAACAGTCTTGTATCTCCTTACGGTGTCATTTTTGCCGACTTGGCCACAGCCAATTCCGGCGTTACGATTACCGGCCTGGTGGCTCATCCCGTTACCGATGGGGTAACCATGTTCGGAGTGGATTACCAGCGAAAATTGATATCAATCACCTCGCCGGCTATAGATCTGACAATTAGATCGGGCGAATATAATGCTCTTGCGGCGGTTAATGGTATCGGGGGCGCCGGTAATGTCGTTCTGCTTTCCGATACGACCATGTGGAAAGACCTGGAAGTTGGCTCGAATCGCTCCATAAAGACCGGCGACAACCAGCTTTTGCTTGAGAATATTGTTTGGTTTACCATCCCCGAACCGGCAACGGTTTCGTTGCTGTGTCTCGGTAGTCTGGTGTTGTTGAGGAAACGCAGAAAGTCATAGCGGTATCCGGATAATTAAAACGATAGGGCTGTAAGTTTGGTGCTCGCAGTCCTTTTTTGGTTTCTTATGGGGATTCTATTCGTACATCTTGTTCTCTCAGAATGTATATCGTGCTATTGCCTTAAAGCGTTAAATCCAAAAGAGTTGCAGGGTTTATTTCTTATCAGCACAACAATTTTTTTGCAGTTGAGCCATATTTTTTACTTGACAGAATGGACTAAAGTTGGTTTAATATAAATATTATGAGGCAAATTAACCGTAAAAATACCAGTAACTGGTGGTGGCCTGTGGGATAAATTCCGGCGGGTAAGCGGCAATTTGCTGTATACAATTAGTTAGAATTGCGAATAACGCAGCCTGTCGGAACGGCAAGCTGCGTTTTTTATTTGTATTTTCAGCCGTTTGAGCATAAAAAACTGTAATAAAGGATTTGGGATATGGATGATTATAGACAAGTAATACTTGGTGCCGAACCGGGCCAAATCGTTCCTATTGTCAAAGAGATTGATATAGATGAGCCGGTGGATTTTTTTGCCAGGCTCAGCGACTACGGCCGGGCTAAAAACTGCTGCTTGCTCGAAGCAAGTGACCATCTGTCGGAAAACGCCCTGAGTTTCGGTACTGCCAGGCCCTCGCTTTATCTGACCGGCACCGGCGCTGATTTTACCATCAAAGCCCTGAGCCGTACTGGCATACGTATATTGGACTTTTTTTCTGCTCAGAAAGATCGATTCGCCTTTTGTGAGTCGGTTAAATTCTGCCCGGAAGAAATCACCGGGCGTATCAGGCAGGATGAGAAACTGGTTGATGAGCAATCGCGATTGCAAAGCACGAACCAGATGGATGTCTTGCGAGCCGTTGCTTTTGCTTTTAGCCTGGCCAGCAAACCGTTCCGTGTTACCTGTGGATTGCTCGGAGCTTTGAGCTACGATTTCATCGACCAGTTTGAAAAACTCCCCGCCAGCGAAACGGACCTCCTGGGCAATCCTGATTATGAGCTTTACTTCGCTGACAATATCTTCCTGATGGACCACGAACGAGGCAAAGGCTACGTGATTGTTAATTGTATTATCACAAACGGCGACCGTGAGGCGGCCATCCGGGAGGCTCAAAGCAGCTTCGATTACTACTTTAATATCGCAAGATTCGAAGCGCCGAAAGGGCACAAGTTCACGGGCGAACTGCCTGAGGCGACGACCGATACCGACCAGGCGGAGTACGAGCAGATCGTCAAAAAGGCCAAGCGGCATATCCTTGATGGTGACATATTTCAGGTCGTGCTGAGCAGGACGAAGATGGAACCCTGTCCCGATGAGCCGCTGGACGTTTACAAGAGACTGAGGCGGTTGAATCCTTCGCCGTACATGTTCTATATGAACACCCCCAATACGATACTGATGGGGTCCAGTCCCGAACTGAATCTGCGCGTCAGCGGCACCGAGACACGCGAAGTCGAGATAAGGCCGATAGCCGGCACAAAACCCAGGGGCCGGGTGGGAGACACGATCGATCTCGACACCGATTTCAGGTATGAGGCTGAATTAAAAATAGACCGCAAAGAGTTGGCCGAACACATGATGTTAGTCGATCTGGCAAGAAACGATATTGCCCGCGTAGCTCAGCCGGGCAGCAGGGTGGTGACCGAGTTGCTGACCGTCGAGAAATACGCTTCGGTTCAGCATCTGGTCAGTAATGTTAAGGGCGTGCTCGCGGGTGAGCTTGATGCACTAAGCGCGTATCTTGCCACGATGAATATGGGGACACTGACGGGCGCGCCAAAGATTGAGGCGATGAAACTGATACGTTTGTTGGAAAAAACCAAACGCGGCTACTACGGCGGGGCTGTCTGCTATCTGACGGTGGACGGCCAGTTCGATAGTTGCATCACGATAAGAAGCCTGCAGGTCAAAGATCATACGGCCTATATCCGGGTCGGAGCGGGCATCGTTCACGATAGTGTCCCGAAAACCGAATTTGAGGAGACCGAGCACAAAGCAAATTCCTGCCTGAGAGCGATCCTCGGGCAATAGAAAAAATAGGAAGTAACCTATGGAAGATACGAAAAGGAAAGTTTTATTCATCGATAATTTTGATTCGTTCACGTACAATCTGGTCGACGATTTTTGTAAGCGGGATTGCCGGGCGAAAGTTTACCGGGCCGATACCGAGCTTGACGAGCTTAAGCGGGTGGCTGGAGAATTTAAGCCGGACCTGCTCGTGATTTCACCGGGGCCGGGCACGCCGGATACGGCAGGTGTCTCGATCTCGGCCGTCGATTATTTCAAAGACAAGCTGCCGATATTCGGCGTATGTCTGGGCCATCAGGTCATTGTGCAGTATTTTGGCGGGAAAGTCGGCCATGCCCCGGAACCGATGCACGGCAAACCCTCAAGAGTTACCCATAATGGAGAAGGAGTCTTTGCCGGCGTCGAAAACCCGCTGCAGGCCGGACGCTATCACAGCCTTTGCGCGCTTGAGATACCGGATTGCCTGGAAAAAACCGCCGAGTTCGAGGGGGTAGTCATGGGAGTCCGCCACAAGGAGCTTCAGATATTCGGCGTGCAGTTTCATCCTGAAAGCATTCTAACGCCGGCGGGCGGCAAGATAATCGAAAATATTCTGTCAATTGCGATTACAGAAAAGATTGGATAGGATAGGAAAGGAAAGAAATGGCTACGATAACCAAATTTCTCGAAATCATTTTGGATGGCGGTGACCTGACATTCGACCAGGCGAAAGAATTGCAGGACATAGTATTTGCCGGCGAGGTGACAGAAGTCCAGGTGGCGGCGTTTCTGGCGGCGATGAGAATGAAGCGTGCGACTTCTTCCGAGATCGCCGGTCTTGCTCAATCGCTTCGCAATCACGCGGTGCGTGTCGAAACCGGCATTGATAACATGATTGACACCTGCGGGACCGGCGGTGCCTCCGTTAAGACGTTCAACGTTTCGACGGGCGCCGCACTGGTAGCGGCCGGCGCCGGGGCCTACGTGGCCAAGCACGGCAACCGCGGCATCACAAGCAAGTGCGGCTCGGCCGACGTGCTGGAGGAGCTGGGCGTCAATATCGATCCGGGGCCGGAAGGCGTGGCTGAATGCATCCGGGAGGCTCACATTGGTTTTATGTTTGCGCCGAAATTTCATCCTGCGATGAAGTTTGTCCAGCCAATTCGAAAAAGCCTCGACTTCAGGACCGCCTTCAACATTCTTGGGCCGCTGGCAAATCCCGCAGGCGTCACGGCGCAGGTTATGGGCGTCGCCGAAGAAGCACTTCTTAACCGAATCTGCGAGACACTCAAAATGCTGGGCGCCAAAAGAGCAATGGTCGTTCACGGCCAGGGAATGGACGAAATATGCACTCTCGGAACCACGCAAATTCGGCAGCTCATCGACGGCAATATCACTTCGTTGAAGCTCGATCCGGCGGAATTCGGGATTTCCGAGCCGTCAATCGACGAGTTGCGAACCGGAGATGCAATAACCAATGCCGGTATCGTTCGTGACGTCCTTGCCGGCAAAGACAAGGGCTCTCGTAAAGATATCGTTGTTCTGAACGCCGCCGCTGCTATAATCGTGGCCGGCATAGCCGACGATTTTGCCTCGGCAATCAAGCTGGCGGAAGCCTCTGTCGACAATGGCAGCGCATTGGCTTGCCTGGAGAAGTTAATCGAAGTTTCAAATGGAGCCTGAGATG
>CBDVBU010000345.1:0-4463 GCA_965372295.1 uncultured Phycisphaerae bacterium | reverse complement strand
CCACAATCTCTCCTGAGATGAAAGAGATACGCAAGCAAACCCTGGAATGGGCTGCGAAATTTCTTTTTGAGGAGAATGCGGAAAAGGCCCGGAACGGTGCGGAAGTCATAAAAAAACTGCTCAACCGTGACGGATTGGAGCCGAAAGAGGTTGACAGATACCTTGGCTTGCTATCGGAAAGATATAACAAGCAAAAGGACAACACCGGCGGAACCCTAAGGGGGGAATTGCTCAACGAAATGGCTGCTTTGTGCGCGCAGGACAGCACATGCAGGGAAAAGGCGGCCAAGCTTTTTGGGAATTTGTTCGTAGAAGCTCTGCGCGACGAATCGAATTTCGTCCGGGAAGCGGCCGTAGATGGACTTGGCTATATTAATAAGACAAATGCTCTGAAACTGCTTAGAAACGATTTCATCAATGATCCGAGTATCACGCTGAGAAAGAAAATTATCGCTTTTGCTGATGCAGTCGGCGGTAAAGAGGACTTGGATTGGCTGGCGGAAAAGATCGGAATAAACTCTGAAAGCGACCCGGCCTGGCAGGCAATGCTGAAAATATTCACCGGTTCCGACACCGGCGTCCTGAAAGAATGGATGGACAAACTTACCGTACAGAGCAGCAAAACCAAGTTGTCCGATGAGCAAAAAATCGATTTTCTTGAGATAGCGGAAGATGCGAAGGGCAATAGCGAGTATATGCCGGAGATACGTAAGAAATTAGCCGGTCTGTATCATAAAACGGGTCAATATGAAAAAGCCGAAGGTTATTTGAGCATTCTATATGAAATGGCCCAGACGCCGGAAGCTAAAAAGGCGATTTTGCCGAACTTTTTGGATGCATGCTTGAAAGGGGCAAAGCCGGAGCGTACAGCCGAGTTGGTGAAGAGTTGCCTGAAAGAAGGAGACTTAGACCCTAACAGTATTGTTGTGCAGTCGATTGATAATTATTTCAGCAAACCACCGCTCGGCGCCGATCCGAATGAAGTTCTTAAAGTATTAGTCGCTATAAAAGTTCCGCAAGGCAGGCCGCAATGGAACCAAAAACTTAAGAGTTGGACAGACCTTCTGGGCAAAGCTAAAGAGCCGGATAAACCAAAATCAGCAGAGTAGTTAGCCTTATTAGAGGGTAACTGTAGGTGAAAGAAGCAATCAATGTCTCTTTAATCTCTGTTGAGGCAATACCCGGTCATCGTATCTTTGGATTGGTAAAACTTAATTTTACAATGTGTTACGCGACTGCTCTTCAGCTTTATAATATTCGTTTCGTATCGGAATAGCGATGTTTTTGTGAGAGCGGAAATGGGAACGGAGAAATGTCCATTTTGCGGCCAGGAGATTGATGCTGCAGCTACCAGGTGTTTCTTCTGTGGGGCAGAGTTGAACGAAGAATCTGTTCATAAGCGCCTTGAGCAACTTCACGTACAGGATGTCCGAGTCGCAAAAAGGATCCGGAATCCCCTTTTAATAAAAGTTGTTGTTGTTTTAATTCTGGTTGGTGCTGTATTTTTTTACGGCACCTCCGGCAGAAAACGCATATCCGATGTTGATAGTACGGGCCGGAGTTCGACTGTGAAGCTGAAAGCAAAAGTTACTTTTCCGGGGGCACGATTTATCATTTCTAATAATGATTCGTTTGATTGGAAAAATGTCAAACTGGAAATTATTTCGGTAACTACGGAGGCCCGTTTCAGTCTGAGAGTCCCAAATATATCTGCGGGAGAGACATATACGGCGGTTGCCGCGGAATTCCTCAAAGATGACGGAGTCCGCTTCAATCCATATACAATGAAGCCGAAGAAATTCTGGATTTTGTGCGATACTCCAACCAGAGAGATCGGCTCTTACATGGCTGGATGGAAATAGATTGTTTTGCATTTTTGCCCGTGAGTCCTTGTATGAAGGTTTCGTGGATTTTCTTGTACAGCATACTTTACAGCCGACAAGGCCCGGGTTTTAAGTGTCCTTGAAAGCTTTAGCAATGAATCGGTATTTTTGAGGATTGACTGGTAATATTAAGGCTGATTATAATCGTGTGATTTGTGAAGTTTGGAGGTTTTTTATGATTAACGGCAAAATACTCGTAGTATCGTTAACTATTTTCAGTGTTGTTTGTTTTCTCGCCGAAGATTTATGCTTAGGCGGCATGGACAAAGATGGTTGGAAGGCGTCTCCTGAATTAGTTGCTAAACTTACGCAAAGGCGTTCCGAGGCTAATTATGACGAGCAGAAAGTCCCGGAATACACTTTGCCTGACCCGCTGTTGATGTCCGACGGTACGAAAGTGACCAATGCTCAAGCCTGGAAGGCAAGGCGCAGGCCGGAAGTACTCGAACTTTTCCGGACTTACGTTTATGGTCGCTCGCCAGTCGGCCGGCCAAAGGATATGACATTCAAGGTTTTTGACCTTGAGCGGCGGGCGTTGGGCGGTCTGGCCACGCGTAAGCAAGTGGCAGTCAGCTTTACAGGCAGGCAGGATGGGCCGGAGATGGATATCCTAATATATTTGCCAAATGACAGAAAAAAGCCTATTCCGACCTTCGTCATCTTGAATTTCGGCGGAAATCATACGATTCACTCCGATCCGGCTATCAAGCTGTCCGGCAGTTGGATGCGCCCGGGATCCGGAATCGTGAACAATCGTGCCGCGGCTGACTCCAGAGGCAAAGCCTCCTCGCGGTTTCCAGTCGAAGAAATTCTCAAGCGAGGCTTCGGCCTGGCCACAATCTATTATGGAGATATCGATCCGGACTTTCACGATGGCTTTAAAAATGGGGTACACTCCGTCTTTGACAAACTTCACGAAGGAAAGCGGGCATCCGATGCCTGGGGGGCTATCGGAGCATGGGCATGGGGTCTTAGCCGGGCCATGGACTATTTTGAGACCGACATTGAAATTGACCATAATTGCGTAATCGTCCTCGGGCACTCGCGTCTGGGTAAGACGGCTCTTTGGGCAGGGGCCCGGGACGAGCGGTTCGCAATTGTGATTTCAAATGACTCCGGTTGCGGCGGGGCGGCCCTGAGTCGGCGGAAATTCGGCGAAACCGTAGGGCGCATAAATACGAGCTTTCCACACTGGTTTTGCGAGAATTTCAGGAAATACAACGGCAAAGAAGACGATCTGCCTGTCGATCAACACATGCTTATTGCGCTGATTGCACCGCGTCCGGTTTATGTAACTAGTGCAGATGAGGACTTGTGGGCCGATCCGAAAGGTGAGTTCCTGGCGTGCAAACATGCCGATCCTGTTTATCGGTTGCTGGATGGTAAAGGATTGGGGGCTGACCGGATGCCCGGTCTTGATAGGCCTATAAAAACAAGCGAAATCGGCTACCACGTCCGTTCCGGTAGGCATAGTCTGACCGAGTACGACTGGCGGCAGTTTATGGATTTTGCCGATATGCATTTTTTGACATCGAGTCAGGGCAGGAACTAAAGGTCTCTTTCTAATCAGAGTTGGGCGGCTTCCGCCGTTTACCGGCAAAGATGTTACTGCTGGGTAGTTAAAAGCTATGTTGATATACTTTTGTGTAAAAAAGGAACAATAATCGAAATATTTTTGTTTTTTTTCGTTTTTTTTTATTTTTATGTTTGCACTTTTTCTGCCAATCAGATAGTTTACGTGGTTTATATTAGAAAGCTGTTGAAAATAATAAGTTTCTGCGCGCTTTTTACAGGCAAATTGAGTAGGAATAAAGTATTTTATTTTATATCTATCGTTATTTGTCGGATATGAAGGTGGTTTTTAGCTCGGTTCACTACAGCAGTGTCGGTTAGTGGATTGGGTATTGCTGCTGTAGCTCAGTGGTAGAGCGCGTCCTTGGTAAGGACGAGGTCATGGGTTCAAGCCCCATCAGCAGCTAAATGCAAGCGGTCGAGCCAAGATAGCTTGTCCGGCATCAAAAGAACTTTAGCCGAAGTTTTTAGATGCAAGGGAAAAAGTGGTCTTGGCTGTGAGTTAATTATAGAGGTTGAAAAGAAGTTTTAGAAACAAATAATAGGGAGTATTAAATACTAACCCAGCACATTGGAGGTTTATATTAAGATGGCTAAGGCGGTATTTGAACGGACAAAACCACATATTAATATTGGAACTATTGGTCATATCGATCACGGCAAAACAACGTTGACGGCTGCAATAACAATGCGGCTGGCGCATAAAGCCGGTGGCGGTAATGTCAAAAAGTTTGAAGATATCGATAATGCTCCGGAAGAGAGAGAGCGCGGCGTTACAATAAATACTGCGCACATAGAGTATGAGACGGATAATCGCCATTACGCTCACGTGGATTGCCCGGGCCATGCCGACTACATCAAGAACATGATTACCGGAGCAGCCCAGATGGACGGAGCTATCCTGGTAGTGGCAGCCGGCGATGGCCCTATGCCACAGACTCGCGAGCATATCCTTCTCGCCCGTCAGGTTAATGTGCCGTATATTGTGGTCTTTCTGAACAAGGTGGA
>CBDVBU010000344.1:0-4464 GCA_965372295.1 uncultured Phycisphaerae bacterium | reverse complement strand
CAGATAAGGGGTAGGCTTAGTACATGCCGCCCATGCCGCCGCCCATGCCACCCATACCACCGCCGGGCATTTCAGGCATGGCCTTCTTGTCTTCAGGCTGATCGGCAACGACCGCTTCCGTGGTCAGAAGCAGTCCGGCGATTGAAGCAGCGTTCTCCAGAGCGGTGCGCGCGACCTTGGTCGGGTCGATGACACCGGCCTTCATCAGGTCTTCGTACGTGTCGGTCTGAGCGTTGTAGCCGTAGGCGCCGGTTTCACCGATAACCTTGTTGACCACGACGGAACCCTCACGACCGGCGTTCTGCGAGATCTGACGGATCGGCTCTTCGAGCGCCTTGCGCACGATATTGACACCGACCATCTCGTCATCCTCACACTTGATCTTGTCGAGGCTGGACAGCGAACGCAGGAACGCCACGCCGCCGCCGGGGATGATACCTTCTTCGACGGCCGCGCGAGTAGCGTGCAGAGCGTCCTCAACGCGCGCCTTCTTTTCCTTCATCTCGGTCTCGGTAGCGGCGCCGACATTGATCACAGCCACACCGCCGGCCAGCTTGGCCAGACGTTCCTGCAGCTTCTCGCGATCATAGTCAGAGGAAGTGTCGTCGATCTGTTTGCGGATAGAAGCGATACGACCTTTGATCTCAGCCTTCTCACCTCCGCCTTCGACGATCGTGGTGTTGTCCTTGTCGATCGTGATCTTCTTGGCCGTACCAAGATGGGACATATCGGCGCTCTCCAGCTTGAAACCGATCTCTTCGGAGATCACCTTGCCGCCGGTCAGAGTGGCGATATCATCGAGCATGGCCTTGCGACGGTCGCCAAAACCGGGAGCTTTGACGGCCGCGATTTTGATAGTGCCGCGCAGCTTGTTGACCACCAACGTGGCCAGTGCTTCGCCCTCGATATCCTCGGAGATAATCAACATCGGCTTACCGGACTGAGCGACTTTCTCCAGCACCGGCAGAAGGTCCTTCATATTCGAGATCTTCTTGTCGTGGATCAGGATCAGCGGATCTTCGAGAACCGCTTCCATCGAATCGGGATCGGTCACGAAATACGGCGAGACATAGCCGCGGTCGAACTGCATTCCCTCGACCACGTCCATCGTAGTCTCGGCGGTCTTGGCTTCTTCGACCGTGATAACGCCGTCCTTGCCGACCTTCTCCATAGCTTCAGCGATCAACTCACCAATCTGGGTGTCGCAGTTGGCGGAGATAGAGCCGATCTGCGAAATCTCAGTCTTGCCGGCAACCGGCTTGGACATGTTCTTGATCTCTTCGGAGATCACCGTCACGGCCTTGTCGATACCGCGCTTGATCGACATCGGGTTGGTCCCGGCGGTGACGTTTTTCAGGCCTTCGCGGTAGATCGCCTGGGCAATAATAGTTGCGGTGGTAGTGCCGTCACCGGCGATGTCGGATGTCTTGGAAGCGACTTCCTTGAGCATCTGGGCGCCGATGTTCTCGAAATTGTCCTCGAGTTCGATCTCTTTGGCTACGGTGACGCCGTCCTTGGTGATGGTCGGCGAACCGAATTTTCTGTCGAGCACGACATTGCGGCCCTTGGGGCCGAGCGTTACTTTGACCGCATTGGCCAATTTGTCCACACCCCGTTTGAGCTTGGCGCGGGCCTCTGATTCAAAATCGATGATTTTTGCCATTTTTCTAAATCCTTACTCGTGGGCGTTTAGCTGTTTTGGATGATGGCGAAAATGTCGGACTCACGCATGATGAGCAGCTCTTCGCCGTCAACTTCGACTTCGGTGCCGCTGTACTTGCCGTACAGGATGCGGTCACCCTTGTTGACTTCCATCGGCAGAATCTTGCCTTCGTCGGTTTTGCGGCCGGTGCCGACTTCCATGATTTCGCCTTCCATCGGCTTTTCTTTGGCCGTATCGGGAATGATGATCCCGCCCTTTTTCAGTTCGGCGGCCTCGATCGGCTTGACGACCACGCGGTCGGCCAGAGGTTTCAACTGCATCACAATCCTCCGTTTCGTTTAGTATTGTTTATCATAATGCGTTTCGTTTGTTTTCGTACTTTCTAATAGCTTTGCTAACTCTCTGCCTTGGTGACTCTTTACAATGCCACCGTCGGCTCTATTAGCACTCGTCGTCAGTGAGTGCTAACAGTACTTATAACATACGGAGTTGTCAAGAGGTTTCCGCTATTTTTGTAAAAAAAGTGACAAAAAGCAGATATTTGTTGATGGCTACTGGCGATATGGCAGGGCGGGGTGTCAGAGTGGCGGGGGCGCTAGAGGGTAGTTGCCTGGCATACGGGTAGAGTCTAGTCCCCCAATAGGACAGCGTCTTCCGGTGCAGTCCTATTGAAATAGTAGCCGATTTTATTCCTGAGATCGCGCCTTGACTGCACCGTAAGTTGGAGGATTCGTGATTCGACAGGCGCTTGTTTGGGACCATTGACTGACGAGCAGCCAACCCTACATATATCTTTGAAGTCGATCATATAATTGCCGGTCCCCATGCCCCCCCATTTTTTCGACTTCAGTTCGTATACTGGCAAAGGCGGCGCAGGCTCATAAATAAAAAGCTCCGTCAAAGCATATTGAATCCCTCGGTCAATGATCCTCCGTTGTTCTTCTGGCTTGATCTTCTCCCAATCATCGGGTGCAAAGGCTTTCTGAGGATCCATTATTCGGTTGATTCTAGTCAAATCCTCAGCAAAGAAGGGATTCCTAAAGAAGTTTCTCATCACTTGCTTCATTGGGCACAGCGTTATAGTTTTGTCACCTATTGAGCAACAAGGAGAAAGCACGACTACATACTGTGGTAGCCTTACGTCGAGCTTGAAGTGCTCGCGTTCATTTGGTCGTTCAAGGTCGGGAGAAGAAAGAACGAATCCCCCTAAAACATCCCCAAATCGAAGGGCCTGATCGGGGTTCTTGACATAAAAACTATTGCCCTGTTCACTCACGATAGAATTCGTCTACATCATGGGAGCCCAAGCGAGACATTTGATTCAAGCCAATAAAGCTTCTGTTAATCTCGATTTCCTCAATTCCGACAAATTGATCCTCGTCAGTTAGCCTGACTATAACTACGAAATTCCCAATCGGGAATTTGACGAGCTTTGTGCCTTGGGCTGAACTGTGAGATCCTGTTGCATCCAAAGAACCAGAACCTAATAAGTCGATTCCTCCGTCGTCGATCATAGCCTACTCCATTTCGCCAGTGCGCATATATTTAAACACGGGTTCCCTGATTGTTTTTTCATATTCATCTGATATCATTTCATGTAGTTTGTCTGTCGTTTCCAAGTAATCTGCGGCTGCAACATCGTTTGAATATCCATCGAAATCGAGATAGTACTTAATCCCATCCTCCGTTTCCTGCAAGGTCTCCATATAACGGACAAAATGCGAACCGTTTTTCAGTGTAAACCGGCTCAGCATCTCTGTTGCGTCCTCCAATGAAAAACGGCCCAAGGGGAACGTAGTATTATAGTATTTCAGGAATTCGTCGGATGTCTTTTCCGGCATTGGGCAATCGTCAATGTATCGAAGTCCCAACCTAGAAATCTTCGGAATCCTTGTGGTTTCTAGAAAAGCATTGACGACGAATTCGATTGTGTCGCGAAACCTATCTTCGATGCCAGGGTTATTGTATGTCTTATGAAATTCAGAGTTAATATCAAGCGAATTTGTGTGTACGTTCAGTACAACTTTGTTCTCTGACTTGAATCGCCAAATCTTATTAGATGCATCATCAGGCGAGTCTGACGGAATCTTCGCAGGTTCCTCACCAGGCACAAAGTCAGCCATAATCACCTGTCTCCTAACCAAAAGGGCGGAGTCGGGGAATTTCTCCATGATCTTCAATTGGAAGTCACCGATCCGATTCTCGATTGAAAACAGATTGGGAAACCTGACTTGAAATATCACCTGCTTAACTGTGGGATGGGGAAACACTTCTGAAATGGCCATCTTTGTATCGCGCTCCTATCCGAATGGCGGTTCAAGTCTTTCAATGTCAAAAGACAAACAGTACTATTGTGGATCGACACCTTATTTCTCTACCTTTAATACAACTAATACGCATATCGGGTTCATGTGGCAAGAGGTTTCGGGCTGAATTTATAAATTCTCCTCTGTAATTTGTAGGGTTGTCCACATCCTGCATGAGTATCGCACAGTTCTGGCACAATTCCTCCAAACCGGTAACCCATAAAGGCCGGGTGGCCCATCCGCTTGCGGTGTGTTTCTTGACTGCTTTCCACAATTGACTGTTCTGGCCGATTGCGCCATGTTGTCCCCCTGTTCCTGGAAACCCGGGGCAAGCCCACGGGCCACCCACACGGTTGTCAGTCGGCTTCAGCACCCGCAAGAACACTCCTGACCCCACGCAGAATACGTCTGTACATTGCTCAATAAAGGACAAGCCCCATGGCCGGGTGGCCCATCCGCTTGCGGTGGGTTTCTTGACTGCTTTCCACAATTGAC
>CBDVBU010000343.1:0-4467 GCA_965372295.1 uncultured Phycisphaerae bacterium | reverse complement strand
CGGACGACATCTATGTTTCCCCGTCTCAGATAAGGCGCTTCGGCCTGCGGACGGGGAATATCGTATCCGGTCAAATCAGGCCACCGAAAGATTCGGAGAAGTACTTTGCTCTGTTGCGTGTCGAAGCTATTAACTTCGAAGATCCTGACAACCTTGCGGAAAAGGTTGTGTTCAGCGACTTGACGCCGTTGCATCCTGAGTCACGTTTTATGCTCGAAACCACGGCCGAAGAGTTGAATATGCGAATCATCGATTTGGTCACGCCAGTGGGTAAAGGCCAGCGTGGCTTGATAGTTGCTCCGCCGCGAACCGGCAAGACAATCCTGCTGCAAAAAATTGCTAACGCACTGAGCACAAATCATCCTGATGTGAAATTAATAGTGCTGCTCATTGACGAACGGCCGGAAGAAGTTACGGAAATGGAGAGGAAGACCGCTGAAGACGTTGAGGTCATAAGTTCAACTTTCGACGAACCGGCCGCACGTCATTGTCAGGTGGCGGAAGTCGTAATCGAAAAAGCAAAGCGACTTATCGAATACGGCACAGATGTTGTAATCCTGCTGGACTCAATAACGCGCCTTGCACGTGCTTATAATACCGAGATGCCGCACTCGGGCAGAATTCTTACCGGTGGTGTCGACGCGGGCGCGATGCAGATGCCCAAGAGGTTTTTCGGCGCTGCCAGGAACATCGAAGAAGGCGGTTCGCTGACTATTTTCGCAACTGCATTAATCGACACCGGCTCAAAAATGGACGAGGTGATCTTCGAAGAGTTCAAGGCGACCGGAAATATGGAGCTGCATCTTGACAGGCGTCTTGTTGACAGAAGGATCTACCCGGCTATAGACATCAGCCGAAGCGGAACCAGGCGGGAAGAACTGCTGCTCGATCCGAAAGAGCTTCAACTTGTATATCGGCTCCGAAGAGTTCTGAGCGAATTGAATCCCATCGAAGCGGTCGAACTGCTCAAAAGCAGGCTTGCCAAAACAAAATCCAACGGGGAGTTCCTGATGACAATGAACCTCGATTAGGCATGACGGCAGTATATAACTACATATCGTAAAAGCATGTAGTAGTACCCAGTTTTGCGTTCAATTGTTTGCTTTACATCGTTGTTTCTTTTTATTAAGATATTACTCCGGCCAACGTATTGTGCCGGAGTTTTTTACTGAACTTTTGCAAAATTGACTTTTGAGCGTGCATTAGTGAAGAAATTATCCTTAAATAATTTCTTCACTAATCTCATAACTATATTATCTTTAGACCATTATGTAAAAGTCGAGAAAGCGATATTATTTCGCTTTCGAAAAAAAACACGTTCAAATGGCGATTTTGCAAAAGTTCAGTTTTTTATACAATTGTCGGAATCTGAAAAGCCATGAGTGAGCAACTCTCGAAAATTTACGAATCCAAAACGATTGAGCGGCAGGCGAATGAGATATGGACTTCACAAGCGTACTTTCACGCCGAACCGCGCGCTGACGGCGAAAATGAAAAAGCCTACACAATCGTAATCCCCCCGCCTAACGTTACGGCACCGCTTCACCTGGGCCATGCACTGAATAACACGTTGCAGGACATTCTGATTCGCTTCCGTCGGATGCAGAAATACAATACTTTGTGGATGCCGGGCACGGACCACGCCGGTATCGCCACTCAGACGGTTGTCGAGAAGCGCATACTTTCGGAAGAAGGAAAACGCCGGACCGACTTCGAGCGGGAGGAATTTGTCGGGCGTGTTCAGGCCTGGAAAGACGAATATGAAGCACGCATTATCGAACAATTGAAGGCGATGGGCTGCTCCTGTGACTGGGAACGGACGCGGTTTACCATGGACGACGTGTGCGTCAAGGCCGTTCGCAGCGCGTTTTTCAAGCTCTTTAAGGATGGACTGATCTATCGAGGAAAAAGGCTGGTCAACTGGGACCCGGCGACACAGACAGTACTGGCCGATGACGAGGTAGAGCATGAGACAGTGCAGGGGCATTTCTGGTATATGAGGTACCCGCTTGTCGAGTTGGTTGAAGGTGTCGCGGGCGTCCCGCCCGCGCGTGTCGAAGGCGTCCCGCCTTCGCAACAAAACACCGAATCAACCATCGACAAACGGCAAGGCCGTTACCTTCCTCATTGGTCAAAGGAGGGCGCCACTTACGCTGTCACCTTCCGACTCACCGATGCCGTTCCGAGTGAAGTCTCAGAATCATGGCGTCTTGAGCGCAAGAAGATCATTGAGCGTGCTCAACAGCAAGGGCGTTCTTTAACCCACATCGAGCGAATTGAAATGCACCGTCTTCACTCAGAGAAGATTGAATCATTCCTCGATGCCGGACACGGCGAGTGCCTTTTGAGAGATACGCACCTTGCCGAGATCTTGCACAATGCACTCAAGCATTTCGATGGAGAACGGTACGAACTCGTCGCCTGGGCCATCATGCCGAATCACGTTCATGTAATCCTCAAGCCCTTCGCCGGCTGCGAGTTACCTAAGATCGTCCATTCATGGAAATCATTCACGTCCAAGCAGATCAACCGGCAGCTTGATCGCCAGGGTGTCTTGTGGATGGATGAATATTACGACCATTTGATCCGTGACGAAGAGGATTTCAGGAATCAAGTTGGCTATGTGCTTGCAAATCCTGAAAAGGCAGGCCTGCAAGACTGGCCGTGGTGCGGGATACAAGACTCAATATCAGATGAAGGACGAGGGCAGGATGCCCTCGAAACGCGCGGGCGAGACGCCCGCGACACGGCGACGATGACATATGTGACGGTGGCCACAACGCGTCCCGAAACAATGCTCGGCGATACTGCCATTGCGATGAATCCGGCGGACAAACGTGCTGAGTATTTACTCGGCAGAAAAGTCCGGCTTCCAATTGTCGGCCGCATAATACCTATAATCGCCGATGAGCACGTTGTTCTATCCGATCCCGAAAGTGAAGATGAAAAGGCAAAATTCTCTACCGGCTTTTTAAAAGTGACGCCAGCACACGATCCGGATGACTGGGAGATTGGCCAGAGACACGGATTACCAGTAATCAACGTGATGGCGCCCGACGGCTCGATAAGCGACAAGTACGGCTGGGAAGACGCCAATGAACCGGAAGCGCAATTGTTGCTCGGAATGGACCGCTTTGAGGCGCGTGAAGCCATTGTAGAATACTTTCGTCAGGAAAAGCTGCTTGAAGATGTTCGTGAATACGTCCACGAAGTTGGGCACAGCTATCGCAGCCATGTGCCTATCGAGCCTTATCTGTCCGACCAGTGGTACATCGCCGTAAAGAAACCTATCGAGCATTTAGCGGAAAAGTTCGGCGAAGGGCTTATTGAGGGTACAGATGTACCGGTAAATTCCCTGGCCGGCCTTGCCTTGAAGCCCCTGCTTGACGGCCGGCTGCGTTTTATCCCGGAGCGCTATGCCAAAACCTACCAGGCGTGGCTGGAGAATCTTCGTGACTGGCCCATCAGCCGACAGCTCTGGTGGGGACACAGAATACCAGTTTGGAGTAAAACGTATCATTTGACATTAAAGAATTGGGAAAAGATTGTTCTCGAGGAAGACGGATTAGATCATTACTCTACTTATGACCCTGAAAAAAAGGGTTTTGCATGGCAGATTATTCATGTTGATTCGGGGAAACAGATCGTAAATCCGGAAAGTGAATTAGTTCCAATTGTCAAAGAAACTGAAGGAGAATATAAAGTCTATATATGTCCTGGTCCTGACTCTAAATGGACTGAAGAGGGTTTACGAGAACATGGTTATAGCCAGGACGAGGATGTGCTCGATACGTGGTTCAGTTCGGCGTTGTGGCCGTTCAGTACGATGGGCTGGCCGGAGGATACGCCGGAATTGAAAACGTTTTATCCGGGCGATGTGCTTTGCACAGCGCGCGAGATTATTACACTGTGGGTTTCGCGTATGCTGATGATGGGGCAATACTGTGCCGGCGATATTCCGTTCGGCGATGTGTATATTCACGCAATGATTCAGGATGGCCAGGGGCGCAAGATGTCCAAGAGCCTCGGCAACGGCATCGATCCTTTGGTTGCTATCGACAGCCACGGGGCCGACGCGATGCGATTTACGTTAGCCAGCATGGCGACGGACACACAGGATATCAGGATGCCTGTAGCGGCGATGACTCTGCCCGACGGTCGCCAAGTAAATACATCGCCTAAGTTCGATATTGGGCGAAATTTCTGCAATAAGCTTTGGAACGCCTCGCGTTTTGCGATGATGAATCTTGATGGCATTGATCCGGCCGGTTTCGATCCTGGCAAAATGGACATTACCGATAAGTGGATTCTGTCCCGCTTGATGCATACGATTTCAGAGACAACCAGGTCTTTAGACGAATTCAAATACAGCGAGCCTTTAGCACTGATCTACAGGTTTTTCTGGAACGATTTTTGCGACTGGTATCTTGAGTGGGCCAAGCCGCGAATGCAGGATGAGCAGAAACG
>CBDVBU010000342.1:0-4472 GCA_965372295.1 uncultured Phycisphaerae bacterium | reverse complement strand
TCCTTGTTGACGGCAAGAATTTCTCAGTCATCAGAAAACGCGAAACCTATGAAGACTTAACCGCACTGGAAAAATGACGATCCAGTAGGTCCGGGCATCCTCTACACCACTGTTGGTAGTCTGTCAAATTTGATTTAATAGTTTGGAAGGGTGGCAGCCTCAAGCGAAGCTTGGGGATGGTTTTTCCAGCGCTTACCATCCCCAAAGCCTTCGGCTTTGAGGCTGCCACCCAATCGCAGGAAGACAATTTACAAATTCATGTTTGGCAGAGTGCTAGTGATTGCAATATTAAACACAACGAAAAAGGCTACCCCCACTCGGCAGCGCCTTGTGCGTAATGACTGCTGGTGTTTGACGAAATACGAGATTAAAAGTTTCGTTCGATGAAGCCGGTGTCGATTTTGCTTTTGACGAAGAGGTTGTGCGAGAGGATATCCAGGCAGGCGGGGATCGTTGTTTTGATTGGCTCGATAACAAATTCCCTCAGTGCCCTTTTCATTGTGGCAATGGCCTCGCTCCGCGTCGGTTTATGGACGATGACCTTTGCAATCATCGAATCGTAGCTTGGCGAAACCGTCCATCCCTGATGAACGTGCGTATCGATTCTGACGCCGGGACCGCCTGGCGGAATATACCTTGTAATCGTGCCGGGCGAAGGAGCAAAATCCTTTTCGGGATCCTCGGCGTTAATCCGGCATTCAATTGCCACACCCGAATGTTTAATGCTTCTCTGGCTTAAATTTAAGGGCATTCCGGCGGCGATCTTCAATTGCCACTTGATCAGGTCGTGGCCGGTGACCATCTCAGTAACAGGGTGCTCGACTTGAATCCGCGTATTCACCTCGATGAAGTAAAATGCTTTGTCCTTGTCCAGAAGAAACTCGACCGTTGCCGCGTTAACATACCTGGCCTTCTTGATAATCTTTAACGCAGATTCTGCAAGCTGCTCCCTTGTACGCTTATCCAGGATGGGACAGGGCGATTCCTCGATCATTTTTTGATGTCTTCTCTGAGTGGAGCAGTCCCTTTCGTAGAAGTGTAATGTATTGCCCTGCTGATCGGCCATTATCTGGACTTCAACGTGCCGGGGTTCGACTATAAGTTTTTCCAGATAGACCCTGCCGTCACCGAAAGCGGCTTTCGCCTCGGCCTGTGCGGAACTGAATGCCGAACGCAAATTCATGTCGTTATGCACGGCTCGCATACCGCGTCCACCCCCACCGGAGGCGGCTTTTATTATTACGGGATAGCCCATCTCGTTCGCCAGTTCAAGTGCGTCAGAATCCTTATCGAGAGCACCATCGGAACCGGGCACTGTCGGCACACCCACCTTGGACGCCAGCTTGCGGGCCTGGACCTTGTCACCGAGCAACTGCATCGCCTCAACGGGCGGACCGATGAATGTAATCCCGCATTCCCGGCATATCTTGGCAAAGTTGATATTCTCGGCCAGGAATCCGTAGCCTGGGTGGATTGCCTCTACGTCGGTAATCTCGGCGGCACTTATTATACGCGGGATATTCAGATAACTGCTGGCGCAGTCGGCCGGCCCGATACAAACGGCTTCGTCGGCGAGCTGCAGGTATGGAGCGTCTTTGTCGGCCTCGGAATAAACCACTACTGCTTCGATATCAAGCTCGTGGCAGGCACGGATGATACGCAGCGCTATTTCACCGCGGTTTGCTATCAGGATCTTTGAAAACATATTTCAATTTACTATTTACTATTGTTTCTTAACTCCTGACTTCTGTTCTTCTCTTCAATAATCAATTATCTAATCCGGTTTGACTTTGAAAAGCACCTGGCCATATTCAACAGCCTGGCCATTAGTCACAAGTATTTCGACAATCGTCCCGCTGGTTTCGGCCTTTATTTCGTTCAAGACCTTCATTGCTTCGATAATGCAGACCACCGTTTGCGGACCGACTGCCGAGTCGATATCTACGTAATGCTCGGAATCGGGGCTTGGTGTCGCATAGAAGGTCCCGACAATGGGTGATTTTATCTCTACCAAATCCTCTTCGCTTGGGACGGTTTGTGGGGCGGAGGATTGACTCACAGCCCCTATGCTTTCGGGGCTGACATGTACAACGCCGGATTCCGGCCTCATCATGGGAATACCAATGGCCGTTTGTTGAGGTTGCGAGCGCTTTAGAAAAATCTTGTCGTCGCCATGCTTGATCTCAATCTCTTCCAGTTCATTGTCTTTCATTATCGCAATGAGCTTTATTATTTTCTTTATATCATTATCTTTTTCCGCCATCGTCGCATCCTTTCTGAGATCCCAAGAACCTTTTTGGCAAGGGGTCCTCGTAAAATGAGAACGCAAACTCCTAGTTAAGTTAGATCAGTATAGTTCCGGCAATTTCTATTGCAAGAAATTTTCCTTGTGCCAGGTTGCACTTTGAGATTAAATTCCGCCGTATTGAGACAAAAACAGCAATACTCTTGTATCAGGGCTGTCCAAATGGCGAAAATAGCGGTCGATGTCGTATTGTTGCCTTCGGAAAAGGTCACGAATCATGCAATTGAGGCAAATAAAGGGCTATTAAAACAAAATACCGACCGAATAATTCTGGATAAAGAGAACTGCCTGCCGCATATTTCCTTAGTCATGGGGTGTATTGATGAACGGGATATTACCAATATTGAGAAAATACTGCAGAAAATTGCCGAGAAATATCATCCCGGACAGTTGAGCATTCCTGGTATAAATATCGGAACAAACTCGCTCGGTGAAAAAGTGTCCTCTTTTGAAGTTGAAAAAACGGAAAGACTTCTATCGCTCCATGGAGAAGTCATGCAAAGAATGACGCCATATTTCAGCCATGATGTGACGGCGGAAATGGTGTTCTATCCCTCAAAGGCCGGTGAATCAACGTTACTCTGGATAAAAAACTATCCTGAGAAATCGGCTTTAGAAAACTTTTTTCCGCACATAACAATCGGATACGGGCAAGTGGATGACTTATCGTTTACAGCCGAATTCACTGCCTCAAAGCTTGCTTTATGTCACCTGGGCAATCATTGCACGTGCAGAAAAGTTCTTGCCGCCGCAGAGCTTGAATAGTGAGCATGCGATATATGGAAAAACTGGATGAAAAATTTCTTGCATTATCAATCCGGCACGGCTATTCTTTCACCATAAAACCACAGCTACAGCGCTACTCTGCAAAACCGCTGCGAAGCATGAATTATTTGAGGAGCTATCGGCAATGGAAATGAAACGTCGTGAATTCTTAGTCAGGTCTATTGCCGGGGTGGGTGGCCTTTTGTTAGGTCCGGGATGTGTAAGCAATGCCGAGCAAAAATCCGCGAATTTCGATCCTTATGAACGTGTGCCGCTCGGCAAAACGAAGATTATGGTTTCGCGCGTTGGCTTAGGCACGGGCATGCGCGGCGGGAATCGCCAGTCGAATCATTCCCGGATGGGCAAAGAGAAGTTCGATTCACTGGTGCATGCGTCCTATGATCGCGGTGTCCGGCTGTTCGATGTGGCTGACCTCTATGGTACGCACCCATACCTGGCGGGAGCGCTTAAGAAGATGCCTCGTAAGGATTATGCTATAGTCTCTAAGATATGGTGGCGTCGCGGCGGCATACCCGAGCAGGAACGCCCAGATGCAGATGTGGTCGTCGAGCGCTTCCTTAAGGAGTTGGATACCGATTATATCGACCTTGTTCTTCTGCACTGCGTTGTCTCGGAAAAGTGGCCGGAAGAACTCGGCAAACAGATGGACATTATGGCCAAACTCAAAAAGAAAGGTCTCATCCGGGCGCACGGGGTCTCATGCCACTCGCTGGCGGCACTGCAAACATGCGTCAATGAGCCATGGGTCGATTCGGTTCATGCAAGGATTAACGCTTACGGCGCAAAAATGGACGGCCCGCCGGAGAAGGTCGCTCCCGTGCTCAATGCGCTGCACGAAGCCGGCAAGGGTGTTGTGGGGATGAAGCTGATTGGTGAGGGCAGCTTCAGAGACAGTGATGAAAAACGTGATGAATCGGTCCGGTACGTTCTCGGCTTGGGCACTGTGGATGCGATGGTCGTCGGCTTCGAGAAAATCGAGGAGGTCGATGATTTCGCCGCACGCGTCCGCAAGGTAGCTGTTGCCGATGGACCGGACAAACTGCTCGCACGGCGATAGGCCCGGGCAGCGTGATGAAAAGAAGGAGGTAATTGTGAGAATTAATCAGGATTTTGTTATGTCGGTCGAGACGATTCTTTTCCTTAAGAAAAGGAACAACTCCGACTATCTTCAAGCGTCAGAAATTGCAAAGGCTCTGAATTTCTCCGTGGGATATCTGCAAAAAGTTATACAGATGCTCAGCAGACAGGGCATAGTGGAATGTAAACGCGGAAGAATCGGCGGCGTAAGAATAAGAGCCAGGATGGTTACGCTGCTCGATTTATGGAAGGCAACCTGCGGCGATTTAGATTATTCCGAACCTTCTCCGGCTATAATGAAAAA
>CBDVBU010000341.1:0-4476 GCA_965372295.1 uncultured Phycisphaerae bacterium | reverse complement strand
TCGTTATTTCGTCCCAGACATCTTATGCCCTGCTGCAAAGAGGCGATTTTCTCGATAGATTAACCACCTTTGGGATCGAGATCACGCTCGACACATGTGTTTTTCATACGCCGATGGTCGCTGAGGACACGAAGGTAATTATGACCAATTCGGGCAAGTGCGCCTACTATGCGCCCGGCGAGTTGATCGTACGAGTCGCCTTCGGGAGCATGGCTGACTGCGTCGAGTCTTCTGTGAATGGAAAAGTTTACCGAAAGGACCCACTGTGGGAAAAATCCTGATCGGAAAACCAGTAGTGCCGGGTTCGGCCGAAGGTGCCGCGCTCGTTTCCAGGGAGCCATTAAGTTTCTGGGGAGGAATATCTCCGCAAACGGGCGAGGTCATCGACCGGCGTCACGACCGGTCAGGATCCATCGTAACGGGCAAAGTATTTGTGTTCCCTACGGGCAAAGGCTCCAGTACATCCAGCGCGACCTTAATGGAAAGCATCAGGGCCGGTGTTGCTCCTGCGGCCATAATAAACCTCAGCGTCGATCCCATTCTGGCGCTGGGAAGCATCGTGGCGGACGAATTGTACCATCAGGCTATACCTATCGTGGTTCTGCCGGAAAAGGATTTTTTCTCTATAAGACAAGATGACTACCTTGTTATCAAGCCTGATGGAAAGGTATTGGTTAATGAACAATAAGATAAATAACATGAAGATAAAATCAATAGTAGTCGGGATATCTGCTATATTGTTCTTATCGGCTGCAAGACATGTGGCCGGCGAGTCACCATCTGAAACCGATCCGGGCTATCTGAGCCTTGAGAGAATAATCGATTCAGAAGAATTTGACTCCAAATCATTCGGGCCAATTCGCTGGCTGGAAGATGGATCCGGGTATACGACTTTGGAAGACTCGCAGGCTCATGAAAACGACAATGACCCAAATGCTGAAAAACCCAGAGACATTGTCCGATACGAGCCGGAAAGCGGCGAGCGGGAGATAATGGTTCCCTCCACACGATTAATCCCAAAGGATGAATCCGAGCCGTTAAAGATTGACGATTACTCATGGTCGTCTGACGGCAAAAAGCTGTTGATCTTCACGAATACCAAACGTGTATGGCGGACAAATACCAGGGGAGATTACTGGGTGCTCGATCTGACTACCTGGGAACTGCGCAAGCTCGGCGGCGATGCTGAGCCTTCAACGTTAATGTTTGCCAAGTTTTCGCCGGAGGGGCGACGCGTTGCTTATGTTCGGGAAAGAAACCTGTACGTTCAGAATTTAAAGGACCTTCGAATTACACAACTGACGAAGGACGGTTCCGACACTATCATCAACGGCACATCGGATTGGGTTTATGAAGAGGAGTTCCGTCTGCGAGACGGTTTTCGCTGGAGCCCCAACGGTAAATTCATTGCCTATTGGCAATTCGACACGGAAGGCGTACGTGACTTTCATCTCATAAACTACACGGATTCTCTTTACCCAAAGATTACCAGCTTCCAATATCCCAAGGTCGGAGAGAAAAACTCGGCCTGCCGTGTCGGCGTGATAAGCTCTCGCGGCGGCGAAACGCGGTGGTTCAATACCTCGGATGACCCGCGCAATCATTATATCCCCAAAATGGAATGGGCCGAAAACTCAAGAGCCATCGTTTTCCAACATCTCAATCGCCTGCAGAATACGAACGAAGTGACGTTAGGCAATATACGCAAGGGCAGCCTGCGCAAGATTCTCACTGAACAGGATGAAGCGTGGATTGATGTTGGCGACGACCTGAAATGGCTTGACGACGGCAAAAACTTCACATGGTTGAGCGAACGTAACGGATGGCGACATTTATACAAAATTTCCCGCTCCGGCAGGAAAACCACCCTTCTGACGCCCGGTGATTTCGACGTGATCGACCTTGTGAATATAGATCAAGAGAATAGATGGGCCTATTATATTGCCTCGCCGGACAATCCGACTCAACGCTATTTGTACCGGACACCGCTCGACGGCACCGGCAGAATCGAGAGGGTTACGCCGGCCGATCAGGAGGGAACACACAGATACCAAATGTCACACGACTCAAAGTGGGCAATCCACACATATTCTTCAGCTAATAAACCTCCTGTAATCGATCTTGTGCGCCTACCGGGACACGCAAAAGTGCGCGTGCTCGAAGACAACTCAGAACTTCGTGAAAAGGTGGCCGCACTAAAGAAGCACCCGATGGAGTTCTTCCACATAGATATTGGTGATGGCATCTTACTCGACGGTTGGCGCACTAAGCCCCCGGATTTTGATCCGCAAAAGAAATATCCACTGTTCTTCTATGTCTACGGAGAGCCCGCCGGCCAGACGGTCCTGGACAGATGGGGAGGAGAGAAATACCTATGGCATCTCATGCTCGCGCAGCAGGGGTATCTGGTAGTGAGTGTGGATAACCGCGGCACGCCTGCGCCGCGCGGTCGCGCGTGGCGAAAGTGCGTCTATCGCCAGATTGGTATTCTTGCATCCGCTGACCAGGCAGCCGCAACGCGAGCCATCATAAAAAAATGGCCTTATGCGGACCCGGACAGAATCGGCATCTGGGGCTGGAGCGGCGGCGGCTCCATGAGCCTTAACGCAATCTTCAGGTATCCCGAGTTATATCATACTGCCATGGCAATCGCATTCATAAGCAATCAGCGATTCTATGATACGATTTACCAGGAGCGATATATGGGACTGCCCGATGACAATGAAGAAGGCTTTAAGAACGGCTCGCCGATTACCTTCGCCCATCAACTCAAGGGGAATCTTCTTGTCATCCACGGCACCGGTGACGACAATTGTCACTACCAAAGTTGCGAAGCTCTTATCAATGAGTTGATAAAGCACGGCAAGCATTTTTCGATGATGTCGTATCCGAACCGGACTCACTCGATAAAAGAAGGTGAGGGCACCAAACGTCACCTTTACGAATTGCTGACCAGATACCTGAAGGAGAACTTGCCCGCAGGCCCCAAACCTGCCAAGAACGCTGAGACAACCAGCACCGTTACGGAGTGATTTTTTGCCCCAGACCTTTCGCAATTGCCTTCTCATAAATCAAAGTAGATGCGCAGACGTCAAATAGGGCCATACCAACGGATTTGAAAAACGTAGTCTCCCGCCTTACCTGACTCTCTGACTCGTTGTCGATTAGAAATCGCCCCAGCGTCATAATTTGATCCTGCCTGAGCCAGCCATTTCGCAGCGGGACAATAATGTCCCCCGACTCTTCCAAAGCATGTTCCGTGTCAATATAGACGTTCTTGAGCAGGTCGAATAATGCCTGGGGAAACTCTCTGACGTCCGGTTTATAGGAACCGATGCCGACAAAGTGCCTGCCTGCTAATAATTCCTCTTCGTCCGGCAACACAGGTTCCGATGAGGTTGTCGCCGTAATTACAACCTGGGTTTCTTCAAGTAAATCCTCGACGCGAGCAGCCTGATGGACATTGACATCAGGGATAGCCTGCAACAGTTTATCTTTAAGCGCCGATGCTTTTTCAGGATATAGGTCATAGATGAAAACATCGGTGATACGCCTGACTGAACATGCGGCCCGGGCCTGGTAGAAACCCTGAACACCGGCGCCGATAATCCCCACGGCCCGAGTATTGTCCGGAGCAAGATGGCGAATGCTCACAGCGCCGACCGCCGCGGTCCTCACGGCCGTCAGAGCAGGGCCATTAAGCAATGCAAGGGGCACACCCGTTTGTGAATCATTAAGGACCATTATTCCATTCAAGACCGGGACGTTCTTCGCCGGATTCTCCGGGAACAGCGTGACTACTTTGGTTCCAAAATAATCCTTCGTAAAACATGGCATGAGCAGCAAGACATTATCTTCGTGATCTACGTGTAGCCTTTGCGGCATGTGGAATTCCTTCTCTTCGTAGATTCGTAACGATGCTTCCATGGCATCCAGCATCTCTTCGGTTGTCACCGCCTCCAGGATGTCTTTTTCAGTCAGATAAATCATTTTGCGGGCAAAACCTATTTCCACTTGCACTTGCGAACTTCCAGACGGTGGTTGCCGTGGCAGTCAGTGCAAACCTTCTTTTCGAGATTCTCGAACAGAGGTTTGTGCTGATCGGTGTCGATTTTGTCTTTGGGGTGACAGCCCATGCAAAACGGATTGATTTTCGGCCTGGGATACATAATGTCCGGCGCTGTGCCGTTACCTCCTGAAGCCCAGGATTCATCGGCGATGTGCTCGTCGGACTCGCCGTGACAGCCTGCGCAGCCGATATCGGCCCGGGCGTGAATTACAGCAATATCCTCCTGCATGTAATTTATATGACAGACGAAGCAGCGACTGTTGTCAGCTCCCGGTCCGTCCGACTGATCGGCATCCGACTCGTCGTCCAGCAACAACAAAGGTTCATCATCGAGCAGTAACGGGGTTTCAATTTCCTCGGCAGGTTTCACAGCGGGTTTGCCGCCGGCCTGTGGTTTCTGTACACTT
>CBDVBU010000340.1:0-4478 GCA_965372295.1 uncultured Phycisphaerae bacterium | reverse complement strand
GACGCAGACATCGGCTGGAATTAAATAGCGTTTAGCGTGGTCCGTGCCCCGTGTCCGGCGAGTTTTGTACTAACGGTTACTGCCTTATTTCGCATGCGATATCCCGGCTGAATGATTCCTGTTGCTCAGCTTGTTGGCAAGTACGAAGAAAAAGAGATTGCAGAACACACCGATTGCCAGGCCTTCTATGCCCGCCGGTGTTTTCAAAAGGTAATTCCATGCCAGAGTCCCAACGGCGCCGGCCAAAGTTCCAGCTAAGAATCCGGCCCTTGTGACTCGGAATCCCAACAGCACCGCCGCCAATGGAACCACGATAATCGGCGCCCAGAAATTGTAGGCGTAAATAAGAATGTCGAGGATGCTGGGAATCTTAATCGCAAAGACCACGGCAAGAATTCCCACGAGGCAGTTCGTCAGTTTGGCCAAAAGCAGTTCATGCCGTTCGGACAGGGGATTCTTGCGAAGAGGCTTGACTATATCATTGATGCAGCAGGTGGCCGCCCCGTTGAGAAACGAGTCGGCCGAGGACATCATGATCGAGATGATCCCTGCGATGACGACGCCCCGCACACCGATGGGCAGCACCGTGCGAACAACATAGGGCATGGCCAGGTTGGGGTCCAATTCAGGATCAAGTGTCAGGGCCACCAAACCGATGACGCCGGTAATCGCAAAGAAGGGTATTGAAAAGATGCCGCTAAGCATCGTCCCGCGGGCGGTGTGTCCGGCGTCCTTAGCCATAAACAGACGCTGCACATAAGGCGGTACAAGGGTTTCCCCGAGCAGAAACGTCAGGAACAGCGACAGAAAGGCGCCAATGGTCATCCCCTCTGCGGGGATCGAGAAATGGCCTGTCGGCACCGCGGCTTTTATAGCAGAAATACCACCAAGCTTCATGAGGCCAAATATAAGCACCGCAGGAATCCCTATGGCAAGCACACAAAATTGGACAACATCCGTTAGAACTACCGCCCTCATGCCGCCGACAGTCGAATAAGTAATGACAATCCCACATCCAATCAGGATACCCCAAATCGGTGGGATATCGAGGAATACGTTGAAGATGATTCCCATAGCCCCCACCTGGGCGCCGACAATTCCCGCACAGAGAAAGACCGAGAAGAATCCGGATACGATTCTCCCGATCTTTCCATAACCTCGGTCCATAAGATCGCCAACGGAGATAATGCCGGGGAAATTGGCGGTCCTCGGCGCGATAAACCTGGCAACAAGAATCTCTTTGAGGCTGAATCCCCAGAGGGCGACAATGTTGGCTATCCCCAGGGTGAAGACCTTCTCTGCGTTTCCGATTGAGAATCCGCCGCCGATGAACGAAGCCGACAGAGTGGCGAAAATCACCATCGAACCATACGACCGGTGGGACACGGAAAAGTCCGCCAAAGTCTTCATGCCCCTGCCGCTCCACAATCCCAACAAAAGAATTGCGAGCAGATAGACGGTGATGATCGCATAATCCAGAATCATTATACAGCCGCTTCGTTGAAGAACGCGATTGGAGGAACCTGGCCCATCGTTTTAAGGCCGGGGCTCGCCGACAGAATCGACCTGACGGCATTCAAAGTTATAGCACATGTGGCGATGTCACCATTTACGCCGCCGGAAATTCTGGATTGAATCTCAGGCTCTCCGTCGATATGCACCTGGTCGTAGGATTCCGGTTCACCCACCGCCGCCCTGAAATTCAGGGTAATCACCTCCCGGCCGCCCACGAAGCCCCTGCCGACCTGATGCACGCCGCAGGCCATGCCTTTCGAGATAGGTTTGTATCCGCTATCGATTTGACTTTCAGCTATGACCGGTTCGAGGCTTTCGGTATTCCGGTCGAGTTTCCAGCCAAGCCGGCCGGCGATAAAATCCACAGATTCGGGCAATCCGACATGCCGGAGTGTACCGGCTTTTTTCTTATCCTCAAACTCCTCCAGCGTCAGGCCGGCCCCGATTTTCTGCTGGAATGGAATTCGGCGCACAGAGGCGTCCTGGATCCGCCAGACTTCCACTTTCCTGACGTCCTGGCACAAACCCGTCAGAACGGTTGGCAGCAGATCCATCAGATACCCGGGATTGACTCCTGTGCCGACACACGCAACGCCGTTCCGACGGCACATCTCATCAATCCTTGTTGCAACTTCAGGATTAGTCTCCCACGGGAAGAAAAGCTCTTCGCACGTTGAAACAATATTGAGCTTAGCATTTGCAAGTTCAACAATCTGTTTCTCAAGAGAGACAATACTGCTAACAGTAGTCACTAACGCTACCTCAGCCGACTTAGTTTTAATCGCTTCATTAAGACTGTCTCTGACGGTGATACCAAGCGGATCGATGCCACACAATTGACCAAGGTCTTTGCCGGCCTTTTCGGGATCGGGATCGACGGCCCCGACAATGTTGAAACACCCACGTTCCACTGCGAACCTGACTATCTTTTGTCCGAGAGGACCTATTCCTACGTGAACAGTATTGATCATTTACTTGAAGTCCTTTCTTAATCTGAAACTTTGATTAGTTTGTATATATGATAACAGCTACGAATCACCTGGAATTACAGGCAACAAAATATGCGAGGGGCGTTCTTTATCATGATAAATGGTTTGCGTTGCCTTGATGAACTCGGTGCCGGCGCCAAACGGCTCGCCCGTGTTTAGGTTCCTGTCGAAACGTGGGAAATTGCTGCTGGATATCTCGACCCTGATTTTATGGCCGGGCAGGAAAGCGTTGCTCGTCACCCACAGGTCGATCTCGTAACGATAAACCTTGCCGGGCTGAATAAGGCTCGGAATGCTCTTAGTTTCACGGCAGCTTGCGCGCGCGATACCGTCGCAGAGATTAAAAGGGCGCCCATCCGGATGGACATCCAGCAACTTTGCCGTGAAGTCGGTATCTTTTGCCGTGCTGGCGGCGTAAAGAATCACCTTGACCGGCCCGGTGACTTCCAACTCGGTCTTTAGCGCTTCGCTGGTGAAAACGAGAACATCGTTTCTTTTCTCGACCTCGCTCTGGTCTCGCGGTCCGGCTGGACAGCCCACCAGGTTACAGCCGCCGGCAGTGGGGACCGGGTCGTTCGGATCGTACACGAATTCGTTGCTTGGCTCCTGCTCAGGTTTCGCTGTAGCTAATTTCCCATCACCCTCGGCCGTGTTTGCAGAGCCTTCGCTGTGAAAATAGTAGGGCGTGTATTCGGTACGCTCCAAAGGCCATTGCTGTTCATCGCGCCACTGGTTGCGTCCCATCACGAAAATGCGAAAAGCAGGCCACGTGCCGGCCCCTGTCTTTTCGCCATTTAACCAGCAATCGAACCATTTAGTCTGCATTTCGCGCAGGTTGATCACGGATTCTTTGCCAAAGTTCAGGTCGCCCACCTTGCCATCCTGACTTATCCCGTGTGCCCAGGGCCCCATTACCAAATGCTGGTGCTTTCGAGCATCCTGCGAACGTGATTTCGCCCTGACGGCATTGATATGCTCTAAGACACTTCTGGAAAAGATATCGTACCAGCCGCCGACCGCGCAGATAGGAACCGTGATATCCTGCCATTGATTGCGGACACTGCGGGCGGCCCAGTACTCATCGAAATGCGGATGGGCGACCCAATCCCGAAGGTACTGGACCTTGCGGCCAAGCCCACGATCCCACTCACTGAGCGGCAGCGTTCTAAAGGCCTTATTCCAATCCTGCTCGCGCCAGGTGTGCATGGCAACCTGCTCTCCCGGACTCAGAGCAACCAAGCTGCCCCAACCCATCATCAGGGCGAGATTCAATACCCCGTCGATGTAAACGCCGTCGCCGTAAGTATCGACCAGCGGCACGACGGGAAACATGGCCTTGAGATGGTCGCTGGCGTTCGGGGCGGATATCCATTGCGTAAAGCCCACATAAGAGCCGCCGGCGGTGCCGACGCTGCCGTTGCACCAGAGTTGATCCAGAAGCCACTTTTGCGTATCCCGGCCGTCGTTTCTCTCATTTACAAACGGTTCCCATTCGCCCTGGGAGCTTCCCTTGCCCCGGCAGTCCTGGCTGACGAGAACATATCCGCGCCCGGCGTAGAACAGTCCATCTCCGTTCTTTTCATCGCCTTTGCCGTACGGCGAACGAATGAGTATCACGGGATACTTGCCCTCGGCTTTCGGCAGAAAAATATTCGCTGAAAGCTCGACGCCGTCACGCATCGGAATCTTCACTTCCGTGCGGACCTCAACCTCGAAGGCCTCCTGAGCGGCAAGAATTGTCAATGGTGACAACAGAATCGATAAAAATAAAATGATATGTGCTGATTTTCTCATGGCTCTACCTCTTGTAATTTTGCAATATTGTATGACTAAGCTGGAAAACTCAGTTTATCTAACGGATCTGTACCCTTTCTTAACTCCTGCTGGTCGTTAAAGCCGTCATTATCATCATCGTCATCGGCGTTATCACCAATACCGTCACCGTCGGTGTCCTGCCATTCATTTTGGTCTAAC
>CBDVBU010000339.1:0-4480 GCA_965372295.1 uncultured Phycisphaerae bacterium | reverse complement strand
TGGCCAAACGAACAGAATTATAATAACGAGGATTTAAGTGACAACGACAGGTCGCTGGTTTCACTGATCGAATTTGCCGGTGCAAAGATACTTTTATGCTCCGACATAGAAAAATTTGCACAAAGAGAGCTTCTTCGACTACATCCCGATCTTAAAGCGGATGTCGTCGTTGTTCCGCACCACGGCTCAACTACAACGCTGGACGCCGAGTTTCTGGAACATCTCGATGCAGATGTTCTGATATGCAGTTGCGGACGAAGACGTCATCAAAAGATGGGTCGTGACACGGATACTGCAAAGTATATGCCGGTTGAAGCCGGATTGCTCTGCACATCAGAAGATGGCGCCATTACTATTTTTGTTGATACGGATGGTGCGATTAAAACCGATGTTTTTATAAAGTAGCCAGCATGTCCCGGTTCGGACAACTCGGTATTATGTACGACGAAACGAATCTTCGATCATCAGTTTCGAGTTTCGGACTCCCGGCCTGCGAATCGCTAACTTCTCATCCTCGTATATTGACCACGATTTCGACTCTGCGGTTTTTCGCTTTACCGGTAGCGTTTGAATTTGACGCGATAGGTCGGCTTTCCCCGCAACCTACGGCTCGAATTTGGTCTTCGGCGATTCCTCGCTGGATTAGATATCTGGCCACGGTAAGAGAACGCTGAGCTGATAGTTCCCAGTTATCTTTCCATTTAGACTTTTTGATAGGGTCTGTGTCGGTATGGCCGACAATATCTATCGGTTTACCTGCATACTTTTGTCGTAGTACGGATTGAATATGATTAAGCTCGGTGCTGGTTGCTCTCTTTAACGTAGCTTGTCCTGAACCAAACAGTATTGAATTCGGAAGCGTTACAGTAATCGTCCCGGCGGCCGCGTCAAAGGCGACGTCATAACCATCGCCGAAGCCTGTTGCCTGGGCCGGTGTTTTGCTTTGCTCTTCGATCTGTCTTTGGAGTTCCTCAATAGTCTGCTGGCCTTGTGTAACCTGATCGGCAAGCAGACCCTTTTCAGACCTCTCGCGATCGAGCAGACCTTTTAGGTTCTCGTGCTCTACGCTCAGAGCATCATATCTTTTCTCCCAGTTAACGCAGCCGGGCAAAAGAGTGAAAAGTACAGAACAGGTTAGCAGAGCAATTGTTTTTTTGTTGGCAGCTCGCATTTGATATCTCCTTATAATGCTGAAAAAACCCTTTTTTTTAACGATAGAAATAAAAACCTATCCGATTCAAAATCAAGTCGTGTAGAATCATAACAACAAATATACCTAAAGACAAGAAGGGACCGTAGGGAATTTGTCGAATTTTTTTAAAAAACATTTGAAAGCCCACCCATGCCAAGCCGAAAAACGGCGCGATAAAGAATGCCACGACGACAAAAATCGGCCCAATAACCGCTCCGGCAGCTCCCATCAGATGTACATCACCAAGCCCCATGGCCTCTTTTCCAAAAGTCAACGCACCGAAGATGCGGATGCCCCAAACAATCCCACAGCCGACGAAGTAACCCCATAAACTGCCCAGAAATCCTGCAATAACAGGATGTTGTATTGGAAAAGCATTCTGTGACTCTATCGAGACCGTACTGCTGATAATCCAGTAAGCTGCCACAGAGCAGATAATTATCGGCATTAAGAAGACAATTTCTCTGCACGTTTCCAGCCGATGGTTGAATTGCTGCTCGGTGCTTTCCTCTGTTGACCCGGATGAATCGTCCTTTACTGTGTTTTCTTTCTGCTCAACGTGGTTTCCTTCTGCGTGTTCGTCTGTTTCATAGCTTCTTTTAAGCAAGCCGCTCGCCAGCAGGCCCAGGGAGATTGCCAGCCCTATTGCCCCACCGACCGCCAATGAACCAGTGGTAGCAGAGGCACTCGGTAGAAGTGAGTACGCACGAATCAGGGCAGGATCAATAACGTATGGCCCGACAGACGAGCCGATAAGACCGGCGGCGGTTACGAGCCAGCATATCGCCAGTGGGATGATCCAATGTTCCAGGTCAATGGCCGAGGCGGCGATAAAGGCCGATAACATAATAATGTGCAGAAGGTAAATGAGCCAGCCCCGGCCCAGAAATGGCTGGACAGTCTCTCGTACATCAGTGTAAAAATATACAATAAACAGACCAAGGAACACCACAGCAGTCAGCAGCTCAATAAAAAAATAGCGAGCTGAAATCGGCGCTCTGCAATATCTGCACTTACGGCCCAAAAGCAGCCAGGAAAACAACGGTATATTGTCATAAAAACGAATGTGTTTCCCGCACGAAGGGCACGATGAAGGCGGAGCTATCAGAGACTTATCGCGGGGCATGCGATAAATGACAACGTTCAGAAAACTGCCTATACAACAGCCATAAGCAAAGATAATAACAAACCAAATCCAATCAGGTACTACCACAATAATCCTTTATTATTTATTTAGAGCGTTTAAAACAAAATGAAAATTTATTCTTGGTAGGGTGGGCACTGCCCACCAATTTCGATAATGGTGTGCATTGCACACCCTACGCAAAGCGAAGCATCTGGGTTTAGAACGTTTGAAAAAGATTCTTCACTGCCCCTTCGGCTGTGCTCAGAGTTCCTCGTTGGCTTCATAAAGCACCTTTCCTTTTTCAAGGATTTCTTGCATAAAGCAGTCACCCATTTTTATTCGCTGTTATACTTTTTCCGGGGTTCTGATGAGAATGTCCACAGGAAATTGCGGCCGCAATTTCATTCGGATTTCTACGGATTTGTCAACACTTCTGCCTTTGAATGATCCGATGACTAATAAATCAACATCAGAATCAGCAGTAACTTTGCCCTGAGCATAAGAACCAAACAGAATTACCTGTTCAGCGTGAAACTGCTCACCAATTCGCTTGCCGAATTCCTTTATTTTGTTTATTGTAATCATATCCCTTTATTTAATTTGTACGATATAATTACTTTTTTCTATTTACTATTGCGGCGACTTTCGCTGGCAGCCCGAACAGGCGTATGAAACCGTTCGCATCTGTCGGGTCGTATTCGGCGCCCATCTTGAAGCTTGCCAGGTCGGTCTGGTAGAGGCTGTTCGGACTCTTGATACCTGCCAGCGTGCATCGGCCTTTGAAGAGCTTCATCCTGATTTCGCCGGTCACGTTGCGCTGAGTCACATCGACAAACGCATCAAGGGCTTCGCGCAACGGCGAAAACCACAGGCCGTAATAAACCAGCTCGGCGTATTTCAGGGCGATCTGTTGCTTATAATGCGAAGTTTCTCTATCCAGCACCAAAGTCTCCAAGGCACTGTGAGCTGTCATGAGAATGGTGCCGCCCGGCGTTTCATAGACGCCACGCGATTTGATGCCGACCAGCCGATTTTCGACCAGGTCCGCCTGGCCGACACCGTGTTTGCCACCAAGCTCATTCAGCGCTTCTATCAGTTTAACGCCGCTGGTTAGCTTGCCGTTATACTTTATGGGAATGCCTTCGAAAAAACCGATCGTCACATAGTCCGGCTTATCAGGCGTCTTCGAAACCGGCCGGGATATTACGAATAAATCATCTTTAGGCTCATTCGCCGGATCTTCGAGGTCCGCTCCTTCGTGGCTGATATGCCAGAGGTTACGGTCGCGCGAGTAGATTTTCTTCTTGGTCTGATCGACGGGGATTTTGTGCTTTTTGGCGTAATCGACCGCCGCCTCGCGGGAAGTTAGCTTGAAATTCGGGTCCTTCCATGGAGCGACAATTTTCAGGGATGGATCCAACGCCATATAGGTCACTTCGAACCGCACTTGGTCGTTGCCTTTGCCCGTTGCACCGTGAGCGACACCTGTTGCACCTTCGGCATGGGCGACTTCCACCTGATGTTTGGCGATTAACGGCCGGGCGATGCTTGTTCCCAAAAGATATTTGCCTTCATAGACCGCACCTGCCTTGAGCATTGGCCATACATAATCCTGGACGAACTCCTTGCGCAGGTCTTTGACCACGCACTTTACCGCCCCGCTGGCCAGCGCCTTGCGTTTGATACCGGCCAGCTCATCGCCCTGGCCTAATTCGGCCGCAAATGCAATCACTTCATAACCGTAAGTTTCCTTCAGCCACGGCAAAATCACACTGGTATCCAGCCCGCCGCTGTATGCTAATACTACTTTTTCAGCTTTACGTTTATTCTTAGTCATTTAAAATGTCCTAAATTAGGCTTAAATTGTTATTTTACTCGAACTGACTGTTTTAAGTCGAATGTTATAGCAAAACATTCAGTGATAATAACATAACACAGTCTGTCATTCCCGCGAAAGCGGGAATCCATTAAAACCTAAAACCGTCACGTTCCTGGATCCCTGCTTTCGCAGGGATGACAGTGCGAACCGGTCAGTTTGAGTATTTCAACCTGCTAAATTACCGCAGGCCCACTCTCCCTGAGAATTATATCGGCTATCAGCGGCAAAAACAATCAAAAGCATAATAAATGCGTCATTGCGAGCACCTGACCTGATTCTCAGG
>CBDVBU010000338.1:0-4481 GCA_965372295.1 uncultured Phycisphaerae bacterium | reverse complement strand
ACGTAGCACAGAAACCGCGATGGATCATTGTTGCCTGTCAACCTTTCCACGGCCTAGCATACGTGCTCTTCGTCATCGTCGGACAGATATTCGCAAACACGCTGGCTTCGGACGAGATACGAGGCTCTGTGCAGTCGCTGCTTTTCGCCGCCACCACGGGCGTCGGCCTGTTCCTCGGCACACAGTTCGCCGGCATAATAATGGACAAGTTCAGAAAAGAAGACAAGTTCCAGTGGCGTTCCATTTTCATAGTGCCTTGTGCGATTGCATTCTGCGCAATCCTCGTGCTTGTAATGTTCCTCAAGGGATAAACACAGCACGCGGCAGATTTCTAACGGAATTCCCCCCGCTCGATATCCGGGCGGGGGCTTTTTTTTTGGCCTTTTCGACGACGGCAACCGCATGGGAAAGGATGATGAAAATGCCTATCCACGCCAAAAACTGAACTTTTTGGATCCAGCAAGAGTTGAAATGACCAACCTGAAAAAATTGTCGAAAATTTTCTAAAATCTACGAAATTTTTCGTTGACAAGTACGAAGATATTCGTATAGTATTGCCGATATAGGATACTAAAGAGATTTTTAGGAGATTTACAATGGCAAGAAGCAAAAGTTCCCGGCCGACCGACAGAGAACTAACCATCCTGCGCATCCTTTGGGACAAGGGGCCTAGCACGGTTCGAGAAGTCAATGAGGCGATGAACGAGGACGGCAGCACAGGTTACACTACTACTCTTAAACTCATGCAAATCATGGTCGAAAAAGGGCTTGTGCTCAGGGACGATTCTAAATTCAAGCATGTATATCGGCCGGCCCTGACCGAAGAAAAGACCCAGAAGCAATTAGTCGGCGATCTGCTCGACAGGGCATTTTCCGGCTCGGCGGAAAAACTGGTCATGCGGGCACTATCGGCAAAGAAGGTTTCGGCAAAAGAACTGGCGAGCATTAGAAAAATGCTCGAAGAATTCAAGGGAGAGTAAAATGGCACTGGAAAATATTCTTTCACAGGAAATTGTCCAAAAGATGGGCTGGACGCTGCTTCATTTCGTCTGGCAGGCGGCAACAGTCGCCTTACTTTTAGGCATCCTGCTGGCCTTATTGCGAAAATCCTCAGCCAACCTGCGTTACATCGTAGCCTGTGCGGCATTGGGGCTGATTGTCCTGCTGCCTATCGCAACGATGCAGTTGGTCCCGGTTTCGGCGCCGCAGCCAACAACCAACATCGAAATGGCCCCTGCACCTTCCATCCTGTCGGCACAAGAATTCAGAGAAATACCTGCGGTAGAGATGACCGTCCCGGAAGGACCGGTACAGCACGAAAACGCCGGCACAGGTTTTAATGCCTCCTGGAAGCAACGAGCCGCGGATCTGCTCGAACCGGCTCTGCCCTATATCGTCTCAGCATGGCTGCTCGGCGTCTTCGGACTATCGCTCTGGCACTTGGGCGGCTGGGCACAACTGCAGCGGTTGCGTAAAAAAATGGTCAAACAGGTAGATGATTCACTCCATAATAAACTACGCCGGTTATCTGAAAGATTACGAGTCAAGCGGGCCGTTCAGCTTGCCGAATCGGCACTGGTTCAGGTCCCGACCGTTGTCGGCTGGCTGCGCCCTGTGATATTATTGCCGGCCAGTGCCTTGACAGGTCTAAGTTCCGAGCAGCTCGAAGCGCTCCTGGCGCACGAGTTGGCGCACATCCGCCGGCATGATTATCTGGTCAACATGCTGCAAACGGTCGTCGAGACACTCGGCTTCTATCATCCCGCCGTCTGGTGGGTCTCGCACAAGATTCGTATCGAAAGAGAAAACTGCTGCGACGACCTGGCTGTCAGCCTCTCCGGCGACCGAATCCGCTACGCAAAGGCCCTGACCTCAATGGAAGAAATTCGAGGCAGGCGCAGCGGATTAGCAGTAGCAGCAGCCGGCGGCAATCTCTTCGGACGCATCCGCCGATTAGTAGGCAAGGATTCCAACGAGCCAAGCCGGACAAGTTGGATACCATCAGTGATTACTATAATGCTGATAGCGATAATCGTTATCCCAACAACTCTCGCCTTGACAGGTCAATCCGAGAACAAGAGCGACGCAGATATTGAGACGCTCCTGATCAACGGATTTCGTGAAAACAGAGACAAGTTCAAAAGCGGCGTGCTGGCATGGAGTATGACTAATAGAATCGAAGGATTTGAAGGGCGGAGGACTGAGACAAAAGGTACGTTCCAACTGTGGTGGGACGGCAAGAAAATCACCACAAAGTACGCACAAGAATGTACGGATCTCGATGCAGATATAGTGACCGACAAACGTGAAGGTGGCAACATCTACGACGGAAAATTCCTCTCCAGGAAACCCAGGTTTGAGCCTTTAGAGAACTGGTTCGGAGGACAGATTACTCGCTGGACCGGGCCGATGTCGGTTGATCAGGAGATCCCCGCGCTGCGGAAACGCCGAAATGTCGAGATGGATTTCTCCACGGTTACTGTTGATAGCAGGGAACTGATAAAACTCTCAACCAAAAACATCGACAAGGCTACTGTTGACTTTGGTGCTTACTCAATCAGATATTTCGATCCGTCAAAAGGTTATGGCCTGGTAAATAAAGAATCTTACACAGCAGATAATCGCTTACGCTCGAGATTCTCGTTAAAGCTCATGGAAGTTATACCGGACGGATGGTTTCCGGTTGACGTCGAAGTGAAGGGACTCTCCCTGAAGGATGGCAAAGTGTATCTGCAGCGTCATCTTGCCCTTGATCTTGAACGCTGTCGCTTCAACGATCCATCGGCTATACCTTATAGAATTTTTGACTTCTCAGCAAATAAAGAACATGAGCAATTAAACAACATCCTGAAAAAATTCTCCGATGGAACGACCGTCGACAAATCCAGCAACAACTCCAAAAGCATTCGTGAATCGGTGGAAAATTATATTGCCGCCGCATTAGCGGGCGAAGATGAAAAAGCCGCTGAGTATGCCTATCCCGACACAACCGTAGCGGCACAAACGAAGGATATTCGAAAAGCATTACAAGACCAGAATATGAGAATCGTGGGCCTATGTATCGGCGAATGGAATTCCCTGGCAATAAGCTCGGTCATCCAGGCCGACCATGGAAGGACAGGCTCAATAGTATTCCACCTCAAAAAGATGATCCTGGATCAAAAGGTCCACTGGCTGATCGATAATATCGACCTCGAAACGCTCGATACAATCGGAAAACAAATTCACTATTTCATCAACAACGTTCCCGATGCCAAGACAATTATCATAAATCCAAATACGTACGCTAACAAACAAACCGATGTACCGGTTGAAGCTAAATTTCCGGGTGAGGGGGTTCTGATGCTCGAAGGTTTTTATTCATTCGGTGAGGGAGAAATGTATTCCAAGCGACTAAGCCGAATCTTCAAAGAAGCACAAATTCTTATCAAACAAATTTCCTCAGGCCACGAGAATAGAGACTGGAATGCCGTTTCCCAAGCAGCAATTCAAGTACGTGATATCTTTCTTGGTCTGAAGGAGGCACTTGGAGTAGATGATGATGCTGCATGGAAAGCATTCACCAAAATGTGGAATGGCGAAAAAACAGATGAAAATGAGGTTAAGCTTGTAGACCTTGCCCGTCTTGAACGCACTCTGGAAATCTTCGCCTTCGTCGGCGGCGAATACCACGAAGAAACCTATCAGAATCTGTGCAATTCTATTGTTAGTATAGCAGATGTGGCTAATGAGATTCAGAAGACGCTGCGAATAAAGAAGCCAATGATGGCTTCACCGCTTATTGAAAAACTGCAAGCCAATTGGTCCACCCTTACAGAGATTGATGGTATCGAAAGACTACTCCACTCGGAATTCAAAGCGAAAGAGAAATCAGATGTGCCGGTCGAGGAGGAAGGGTCACGCGACAACCTGCCGGTGGAAGAATCCGCGGTTAACAACTCCCGCGATCCTCTGTTGGCAAAAAGTGCCGCTCCATCTGCAGAGGATAAATCGGTGGTGCGGATTGACTTGTTAGTGGTCGAAGTGTTTCCCGGTTTGAAAATGGACAGGGAAACAACCATTGCAGCCAGGAATCTCCTGGGCCCAATCTTCGTTAGCTCCACCGACACTGCGGATTTGCTTAAGAAAGCCGCCGGGGCAACAGCGGCAGTTAAGGACGAATCGGCCAGTGACAAACGCGTTACACAAGAGATGTTTAAGGTCCTGGTTGATATGATGATCTCAAAGGGCTATGTGAAAATCCTGATGCGCCCGACGCTGGAAGTCTTCGATGGCCATACGGCAAAAGTCATGTCCACTGACGACTCAATCGAGATTACTCCAACCGTCCGGAAGGACGGCAACATAATCCTGCAAGTCGAAGCAACTCTTAGCTCACTATCGATGCGCCAAGGCAAGGAACAGACGCCTATTGTCAGCAGGCGCGAAATTTCCACTCGGATCCGCCTTAGCCCCGGCGAAAGCGGGATCATCGGCGGCAT